>DASRZO010000402.1:0-2449 GCA_035686405.1 Pseudomonadales bacterium
GACTATGAAAGCGGTAGCCCGGCGAACCGCTTCACGTTCAATATCCGAGTCGCGGGTCCGCTTCTCGGCTATGGCATGACGTTCTGAACGGCCGCGCCTGCAAACGGATTCACAAGGGCGCGTCGATCGGCCACCCTGCTCTCTTCGAAATGATGGGCTTTCAATGATGGATCCATCGGTCATCAGTGCGTTGTCTGCCGTGCTCGGCTCTCTGGTGGGCGGGTCGGCATCGATTGCGACTGCCTGGTTTACGCAGACGACCCAGGGACGGCAGGAACGTATCAACACCGAGACCGTCAAGCGCGAAACGCTCTATTCGGAGTTCATCGCGGAATGCGTGAAGCTGAACATCGACTCGCTGGACCACGCCCTCGACCAGCCTGCCACGCTGGCGCAGGCATATGCCGTGCTGAACCGCATCCGCTTGCGATCGTCCCCCGCGGTCGTCGACGCCGGCGCCAACGTGATACGCACGATCGTCGCTCGCTACGCCGGCCCGAAGTTGACCCTCGAAGAGATTCAGCAATACGCGCTTTCGGGGGAGAACGAAGATCCGCTGAAGAAGTTCGCCGAGGCATGCCGACAGGAGTTGGCGGAGATCCGCGGCTGACTGACCGCGCGGCCATCGTCGCGACGCGCTCGTTAGCGATTTTCGAATTGCATCAATCTGGATTGACGCATCAATCTGCATTGATGTAGTTTTTCAATCATGAATACCAGTCTGCAATCGCCGGTGCCCGAGGTGCTGCGCTTGCTCGGGGATCAGCAGCGTTGGCGCTTGCTGCAGGAGCTCGCGCAGTCCGATCTGACCGTGGGCGAACTCGCCGAGCGGCTCGGAAAACCGCAGAGCCTCGTCTCGTACCACCTGGCGGAGTTGCGCAAATCCGGCCTCGTGTCGTCGCGGCGAAGCTCCGCCGACGCGCGCGACACGTACTGCCGATTCGAGATCGCGCGTTGCGCGGAACAGTTGCGAGCGGCGGGCAACACGCTCTCACGGGCGCTGCACCTCGATCCGGGCCAGCGCCCGATCCCGTCTCGGCGGCGCCGACCCACCGTATTGTTCCTGTGCACCGGCAACAGCGCGCGATCGCAAATGGCCGAAGCGTTGCTCGAACATCGATCCGGCGGCGGCGTGCGAGCGCGCAGCGCCGGCAGCGATCCGAAAGCGCTGCATCCAAACGCCGTCCGCGTGATGGCCGAACGCGGCATCGATATCGCGGGTCGTAAATCGAAACACCTCGACCGCTTCGCGCGCAGCCGCTTCGACCACGTCATCACTCTCTGCGACAAAGTGCGCGAGGTCTGTCCGGAGTTTCCCGATGCGCCGCGGACTGCGCACTGGAGCATGCCGGACCCCAGCGTCGAGGCGGACAGCTATCCCGCGTTCGTGCGGCTCGCCGACGAACTCGAGAATCGGATCGACGTATTACTCGCGGAACTCTCCGTCACCGCTGCAAAGGAGGTTTCCCATGGCAGCTGAAGAGACCGTCAACGTTCGCTACATGGTCGACGACGTCGCCGCCGCCGTTGATTTCTACACCAAACACCTCGGCTTCACGGTCAACACGCACTTCCCGCCGTTCGCCGACGTGGTTCGCGGCAACCTGAGACTCTTGCTGAGCGGGCCCGGCAGTTCCGCCGGACGCGCGATGGCCGACGGCGAGCGACCGCGGCCCGGCGGTTGGAACCGCATTCATCTGATCGTTGCGGATTTGCACAGCGAGGTCGCGCGACTCAAAGCCGACGGTGCGGCGTTTCGCAACGACATCGTCGTCGGTCCGGGCGGCGCGCAAGCGTTGCTCGTCGATCCCGCCGGCAACTTCGTCGAGCTGTTCCAACCGGGGACCTGAGGGGATTGATTCTCCGGCGACGGCAACCGCCGAATACCGGAGCGATCTTCTGCGAACCGCCGGGAATCGCGCGACGTTCGCGCGCCCGCTACGCCCGCGGCGCGACGACCGCGCGTGCCGCGGCTTGCATCGTCGCATCCGTCACCGCCGGCCGATCGTCACCCCACGGCATCGGCATCAATACCGGGTGTTCGATCCCCGCGTCGACGTAGCCGCGCACGAAGCGCGTGACTTCGTCGGCCGAGCCGATGAAGTCGATCGCTTGGATCATGCGCTCGGAAATCGCCGCGAGCGCGCCGTCGCGGTCGCGCGCAGCGTGGCGCTCGCGCAAGGCGTCGACCTCGTCCGCGAAACCTGCACTGCGGAACATGCGGGCATAGCCGTCGGCCATCGCATAGTTGAACAGATCGCGCCGCGCCGAGTTCGCCGACCGCGCGAGATCGCCGACCGCAGCGTGCACGTACGCGAAGATCCGTGCGTTACCGCCGGCGCGTACCTGGCCGATCGCCGCGGGCACGTGCGACATCGGGATGTAGTTCAGCAGCACGCCGTCGGCAACTTCGCCGGCGAGCTTCAACATCTGCGGATTGAGCGCCGCG
>DASRZO010000403.1:0-9802 GCA_035686405.1 Pseudomonadales bacterium
GCTTCATGTTCTCGAAGCGCGCCCATTCCACCGCATCGGACACCTCGGCGTCCGATGCGTTCATCTGCATGAAGTCCGCGATCCGGCGCAGCTCGCCGAAGTTGTCGCGGCGCATGTCTTCGTAGCGTACGACCAGCGTTCTATCGAGCTTGTCGAGTGCGATCGCCCACTCGTTCAGCCACGCATTCACCTTCGGCAAGCCGCTCGAACCCATCATGAATTCGAACGGCGTAACCTGGTCGTCGACGGGCGGATATTGGTTTAGCAACACCTTGTGCGGTCGCATCCGGTGCTTCCACTGGAAGTACTGCGACATCGTGATGTCGGCAGGGTGGCGCACCAACAGCAACACCGGTTTGCCGGCGAAAGCAGCCTTGCCGCCGCCGTCACCCGTGTAGTCGCGCAGATAGTTGTCGTGCGTGAACAGTACGCGCGGCAACGCCGGATTCGCGCGGTGATAGTTGCCGTATTCGATCAGCTCGTCCGAGAGGCCGTGACGCTTCTGATAGATCCGCGACACCATCACGCGCAGCCACGTCCGGCCGCTCTTCCCGAACGACACGACGGCGTAGTCGGCGCGGTCGAGGCGCTGCTGTTCGAGCCAGCCGCGCAGGCGACGCTCGGTGGGAAATCGTTTCGATTCCGGCAACAAGCGGCCGGCATGCTCGAGAATGCGCTGTAGCATCGGTGCGGGTGAGGTTCCGCGGCTAGGTCCGGAAAAAGTGAGCGCTATTCTAGGGAAGCTCGGGGCCAGTTTCACGCCCGGGTTTCCCGAAGGACATCACGGCTTCGCGCGATATCGAGGTCCGGCGCGCCGTCAGGCGCCGACCACGCCGAGCAGGCGCTTCTTGATCAGCCGCGGCAGCTTCGCGACGCGGCGTTGCCAATGCTGCGGCACGTCGAACAGCTTCACCCGCGTCTCACCGACGATGTTGAGAAACAGTCGCAGGTGGTCGGTGGGCTGCCGAACCGTCACGCCGTGCAGCGAGTTCGGTCCGTTCACGAACAGGATCAAGGTATTGCGCGCGTACGGCACCCGCAGCACCGGTTCGACGTATTCGTCGTCGATGAACATGCCGTCGTAGCGGCGGCGCCATTGTGCCGGCGTCAGATCCTTGCGGAACCGCAATACGTCGAGATCGCCGCCGGTCGAATCGTCACGCGGGTCGCGCAGGTACAGCAGGCCGGTGAAGAGCTTGTGCTCGGAGTCGATGTGGATCGTTTTCACCGATGATGCCTCGCGCACGGCGGTGTTGCCGGAAATCTGCGCATCGAGCAGCAAGTCGGCCGTTTCGTCGTCGTCGCGAATGCCGACCCGCAGCGCGCGTAACGCGGCGACGTTCGGAAATGCGTGCGGGTACATACGGACGATGTGCTCGCCGAACAGGTCGATCACTTCGTCGTAGAACGCGCGCGAGGCGTGATATGCGACGAACTCGCGCCAGACTCGCGCGATCGACGCGTTCTGCGCCACTTCGTACGCCGGCACGCTCCAACGGCTGTTGTTCTGCTGCGCGTCCACGCCGAGGACGCCGAGATTCGGATATTCGCAGATCAGTGCGTCGCACAGTGCATCCGGCAACGCGTCGTCGATCACGATGAACGGATACGGGTCCGTGACGACCTGATCCGCGCTCGCTTTGCGCAACACGGACATCGAATTGTTGGCGTTCATCGTACGGTTGTTGTTAGATCGCAAATCGACGGCACGCGAGTGTTGGACTCGCTGCCGATCCAGTCAAGAGTGCCCGCAGCGTCCCGTGAACGATGTACCACGGTAGGAGTCGAAAGCGCGGGTCCGTCGTCGCGACGGGCCGAGCGATGGTGTGCGGGCCTGTGCTTGGGGGCATCGGATGAATCGCAGGGAAAGTCGCGGAGCGGCTTTGCACGAACGCGACCGGCACGGCGAACGCGGCGCGGCGATATTGCCGTTCCATGCGAGCGCTGTCGGGCCGCGCGTTTGGTTGGTGATCGGCGACAAGCTCGGCGACAACCAGCAAGTCGAATTGATCGCGGAGCGACTGCACGAACAACTCGGCTGGCGCGTCGACGTGCGCCGGTTGAAATTCAAAGAAGCGTATCGGCTGGGCAAGCCGGCGTTCCGCAGCGACGGCGGCCACGTCGACTGGTCGGTCTCCGACGCGGTCGGTCCGCCGTGGCCGGACATCGTGCTGACGATCGGGCGCCGACCGTCGATGGTGGCGCTGTGGATTAAGAAGCAATCTCAAGGCAAGACGCATCTCGTGATCGTCGGCCGGCCGCGGCGTTGGTTGAACCGGTTCAGTCTGATCATCGCGGCAGCCCATCATCACGTACCGTCGTTGCCGAACGTGTTGCGGCTCGGTCTGCCGTTGATCCGCGTCGACGAGCGCGTTCTTGCGACGGCCCGCTCCGAATGGGCGCCGCGTTTTGCCGACGTCGCGCGGCCGCTGGTTGCGTTGTTCGTCGGCGGACCGACGAAGCCGCACGTGTTCGACCGCGCGGTTGCGGCGGAATTGATGCGGCGCGCGGCCCAGACGGTCGCCGACGGCGGCACGCTGTGGGTCACGACGAGTCCGCGCACGTCGCCCGAGATCGTCGATGCGCTCGCGGCTGCATTGCCGGCGAACGGTCGCCTGTTTCGGTGGCGTCCGGGCAGTCCGGATAATCCGTATTCGGGTCTGCTCGCATACGCGGACCGTTTCATCGTGACCGGCGACAGCGTGTCGATGCAGGTCGAAGTCGCGCGCCTGGGTAAACCGTTGGCGATCTATCCGTTGCCGGTCGCGTACCGGCTGGTCGAACGCTGGCGCCGCGCTGCGGCGCGCATCGCGTACGGCCGTGAGCAATCGACGTGGCGCGCTCGCGCGATCCGAGCGCTGCAGCGACTCGGGCTCGTGAAATTCCCGCGCGACGTCGAAGAGATTCACGCGCTCCTGTTCGAACGCGGGTTCGCCGTACGTCTCGGCGAACCGTTCGCTCATCCGGGCGCCGGCGTCGACGTCGACCTCGAGCAGATCGTGCGGCGCATCGCAGCGCTGTGGAATCCCGACGACGGCACGCCGCCGCAGGCAGCGCAGCGCCGATGACGATTCGCAACCTCGTCCATCGCTATTTCGGCTCGCCGCACGACCGGCGTCGCGCTTGGTCCAAACACTTGGCGCGTGTCGCCGAGCGCCACGGCTTGCTGATCTATCCGCATCATTTGACGTGGTCGCAGCCGGGCGAAATCACCGAACTCGCCGCGCGCTGGGGCGACTTACCGGGATTGCCGCTCGACTGTTGCCAACTGTTGTATTCGGTCGCACGTAGCGTGCGGGCGCGCGGGGTCGTTGGGTCGACCGCGGAATGCGGCGTCCGCTACGGCAAGAGTTCCTTCTTCATCTTGAACGGCCTCGCCGATCCGGGCCGAACGCATCACCTGTGCGATTCGTTCGAGGGCTTGTCCGAGCCGGTCGCCGTGGACGCCGCGACGCGTGGACGCCGCGACGGTTGGCGCGCCGGCGATCTGATCGCCGACGAGGAGATCGCGCGCAATCAGCTGAAGGAATTTCCGCAGTGCCGCTTCCATCGCGGCTGGATTCCCGACTGCTTTGCAGGGCTCGAGCACGAGCGCTTCGCGATGGTTCACATCGACGTCGATCTATACGAACCGACGCGCGCGGCATTCGAGTTCTTTCATCCGCGGATGGCGCCCGGCGGCGTCATGGTCTGCGACGACTATGGCTTCACGTCGTGTCCCGGCGCGCGCAAGGCGGTCGACGAGTATTTCGAGGGGAAACCCGACGTACCGGTCGAGCTGCCGTCCGGGCAAGCACTGATCTTTCACACCGGCTGACGCGCGAACGCGCGCAATGTACGGGAATCCGTAGTTTTCATCGGCCTTTGCATCTGCAAAACTGCATTGCGAAGGCGGTCATGTGAGAGGAGAAGCGAATGGCGGCGGCCGGCGGCGTCGGCTGGGGCGTCATCGGTTGCGGCGACGTCGTCGACCGCAAAGCGGGCGTTGCGCTGCGAACCATTCCGGGCAGCCGCATCGTCACCGTCATGCGGCGTTCGGCCGACGCAGCGCGCAGCTTCGCCGAGCGTCACGGCGTTGCGCATTGGACGACGAACGCCGACGAAGTGATCGAGCACCCTGCCGTCGACGCGATCTACGTCGCGACACCGCCTGAACACCATCTCGAATACGCTTTGCGCGTGTGCGCCGCGGGCAAGCCGTGCTTGGTCGAAAAGCCGGCGGGTCGCTCCGAGAGCGAGTGTCGGCAGATGGTCGACGTGTTCCGGCAAGCGGGCGTGCCGTTCTACGTCTCGTACTACCGCCGGCACCTCGCGAAGTTCCGCAAGGTGAAAGAGATCATCGACGCAGGCCGGCTCGGCACCATCGTCGCGATCCACTATCGAATGGCGAAGCCTTATCGCGGCGCGAAGTGGCGTACCGATCCGACAGCCAGCGGAGGCGGACATTTCTACGATCTCGCCGGGCACGTGCTCGATCTATTCGACGATTGGTTCGGCCCAATCGAATTGTTGGGAAGTGCGGCGACGAACACGATTCCGCTCGAGTCCACCGAGGACGCGGTTGCGCTGACGTTCCGCACCGCGGGCGGCGCAATCGGAACGGCGAGTTGGAACTTCGCCGGCGCGTCGGCGCAGGACGATTTATCGATCGAAGGCACGCTCGGGACGGTGCGGCTCGCAGCGATGTCGCGCGGTGGCGCGGTGCGCATGACGATCGCGCCGGAAGCGGCGGTGCGCGCGAGCCGCTCGATGACCGAGCGCGTCGTGACGATCGTCAAACGCCACGTGAGGATGCCGACGCGCACGCACTATCGGTTTCGCGAAGAAGAACCGCCGAACCGGCCGATGCTCGAGAACATCGTCGCCGATCTACGCAACGGCGCCGCGCCGGCGACGCCGACGGCGGCGCTGCGGACGTCGGCCGTCATGAACGCGGCACTCGACGACTATTACGGTGGCCGCGGCGACGCGTTCTGGTCGCATCCGGAGCGGTGGAAAAATCAGCGCAACCGTTCGACGCAGCGCCTCGCCGCGGCGAGCGGCTACCGTCTGACCGCGGAAGAAATCGAGTTCTTCGACGCGAACGGCTACCTCGGGCCGCTGCGCTGCGACGGCGATTGGCAGCGGATGCTGGTGCCCTTGAAGAAAGGCCGCAACATGCATCTGACGGAATCGTCGGTGTTCGACGTGTGCTCGCACCCGTCGATCGTCGTGCGCGTCGCGCAATTGATGGGGCAACCGCACGTCGCGCTGTTCAAGAGCCGCTTCATCGTGAAGGTGGACGGTTTCAACAAGCGCGTCGCGTGGCACCAAGACGTCGGCCCGACGAACGGCGGATATTTCCCCGACGGCCAACCCGTGCCGACGCTGACGTGTTGGCTCGCGCTCGACCGCGTGAACGGCGAGAACGGCGCGGTGAAGGTCGTGCCCGGTACGCACAAGAAGCTGTTCGGCGATTTCCACAAGCGCATTCGTGCCGACCTCGTCGACCGCGGTGACGTCGCGGAAGCCGATCTATCGCACGCGGTGACGTTCGTGGCGGAGCCCGGCCAGTTCTATGTCTTCCATTCGTGGCTGTTGCACGGCAGCGACGCGAACGCATCGCGGACTCGGCGCGCCGGCTTGAACATGCGTTACGCGTCGCTCGCGCATCAGTTCGACGATTCGGCCGAGTACATTGCGCTGTAACGACGCCGTTCTTCGGCGCGCGCCGTGATCGTCTCGCACCGCCATCGCTTCATCTTCGTGCGTACTCGCAAGACGGCGGGTACCAGCGTCGAGATCGCGCTGTCGAAGTTCTGCGGCCCCGCCGACGTCATCACCCGCGATGCGGACGACGCGTTGCGGCGCCAGCTCGGCTATCCGGGACCGCAGAACGACGGCGGCATTCCGCTGCGGTCGTACACGTTCTCCGAGTGGCGCCGTCTGTTGACGCGCGGTGAACGCGCGCGATTCAAGAACCACACGCCGGCCGCGCGTATTCGCGCGCTCGTCGGCGAGACCGTGTGGCGCGAGTACTACAAATTCGCGATCGAGCGAAATCCGTGGGACAAGGCGATTTCGCTGTATTTCTGGCGCACGCGCTCGATGAACCCGCGGCCGCCGTTGCTCGATTTCCTGCGCGACGTCGGCGCGCGGTCGTTGTCGAACGCGCACATTTACCTGATCGACGGCGCGCTCGCGGTCGATCGAATGATCGAATACGACCGGCTCGCGGAAGGACTCGAACACGTACGGTCGCGGATCGGCTTGGCGGAACCGTTAGCACTGCCGCGGGCGAAGGCGACGCATCGCGCCGAACGTACGCATTACTCCGAGCTGATCGGACCGGCGGAGCGCGCCGTCATCGATGCCGCGTGCGCGCGCGAGATCGCGCTGTTCGACTATCGCTTCGAAGGGGCGCCGCGCGGCGTCGATTCGCACCCGGATTGATCACCGCCCCGCGTCCGCCTTCGCCAACAGTTCCGCTGCGGCTTGCGCATACGCCGCATAACCGCTCGCGAACGGATGGCCGTCGTCGTTCGACGGATAGAACTGCTCCCGGCGACGGACCGCGGCATCGAATGCCCGCACGACGATCGGCGCCGCATCGAGAACGGGAATACCGCGCTCCTCGAGGAATGCGGCGAACGCATCGGCGAGGGCGATCTCGCTGTCCACCGGCTCTGCGAGCCGGGGGTCGGGTTCGGCCGCGAGCGTCTTCGACCATTCGAACACCACGCGCTCGCGCGACGGAATCATCAGGACGGAGAAACGCTTGCCGTGCTCGCGCAGCTCGGCATCGGCGAACGCGAGGATGGCGCGCGCGTCGGCGAACGCGAGTTGGTTGTCGGGATCGTCCAGCGCCGTCAGCCGCGTATGCCGGCGCGCAGCCGCGATCGACACACACGGACCTTGCGGAAACCGGATCTCCGGCGCCGCGCAATGCACCGGCGAATAGCGCACCCACGCATAGTCGATCGCGCCTATCAGCGCGCTCGCCTGCAGCACCGACGTCCGCGACAACTCGTTGTCTCTGCACCGCGGCGGCTCGATGCCGACCCGGCGCGCCAGCGCTTGCCACGACGGCAGCCCGATGATCGAACATGCCGAGCCGAGATCGTTCGCCGGATACAGCGCGAGCACGACGTCGCGCGCAGGGTACTGCGCAGCGGCGTGCAGCAGCGCGAGATGCTGGAAGATGCCGTAGCCGCCTGCCGCCATCGCGTAGACCTTGCGCTGCGTGAGGTCGCCGAGGACGTGCGGAAACGCGTGCGTGACGTCGACGTTGTAGCCGTACGTGTGCGAATCGCCGACCGCGATGACGTCGGCGTCGCGCAGGCCGACGCCGCGATTGCGAAAACCCCACTCGTCGATGTCCTGGATGTCGTTCGCGACGACGTAGCCGAAATTCGGATCGGGGCGGCGATGCGACAACTCGGTGATCGGGAACGGCGTGACCGAGCGCAGCACGAACTCGGCGGCTGCGAGGCTCAGACCGAGTGACACGGCAGTCAGGACCAGCGGCGCCAATGCACGTCGAACGTTCATGGTCTACTCACGAGCGGCTCCACCCTAAGACACGCGTTCGCGTTCGACGGCTCGCACGATCGCCGCGACGACGCGGTCGATTTCGTCGGTGGCTCCGTCGGCGGTTGGAATCAAGGCCGCGCCGGCCGGCACTGCGACGCCGTCGTCGAACAACTGACGGTGGATTTGCGTCAGATCGCGGGGGAACGACGCGAAACCGAGCTTCGGCAACACGGTGTACTTCAGCGTGTTCGGAATCTCGACGATCCAACGCGGCAATGCGGCTTCGACGCGGCGCGCGAACGCAGAGCGGGGCAATCCGAAAATCGCCAGCGGGCGGTTCAACCGCGCGACCTCGGTGATCATCGACATGCTGTCGCCCGTCACGACGAACGCGTCCGCGTGCGCCAGCAAACCGAAATAGGGATTGTCGGAGGCGCCCGCGCTCCACTCGTACAACGTGTCGCCGTCTTCGAGCGCCGCGCGTAGAGCGGCGACGGCGTCCGGCGACGTACGCCGGCTGGTCGTGACGTACAACGATCCCGTGCGGTCACAGTACGTGCGCGCGAGGCGCATCAGCTCGCTCGCCGAGGCGGCGTCGAAGACGAACGGTTGCGTCGCGCCGCCGACCAGCACCGCCACGAGCGGCCGGCGGCGCCGTTCGAAGTGCGTGCGCCACGCGATGGCTTCGCGGGCGAGTCGGTCGCGGTCGATGCGCATCAACGGCAACGCGATGCTGACCACGTTCGGCGCGGGCGGCATTTGGAATTGGGCCGAGACCACGATCAGCGCGAAGTTCGACGCGTCGCGCTTCGGGCGGCCGAACAACACCACTGAGGTGCGGTTGCCGGACTGCCGGCGAATCCACATCGCCGCCATCGCGGGGCGGCGGCCGATCGTGATGACGGCGTCGGGCCACGGCGGCTCGAGCGAATCGGATTGCGATTTGTCGACGTGATACAGCGATGCGAAGAACGGCGGCTTGCCCTTGCGGAACGGCCGCTTGAAGGTGAGACGACGATATTCGACGGGCCAAGGCAACCGTTCCACGACCGCGTCGACCTGCGCGTTGTCGCCGGCTTTGTCGCTGACGACGACCCACACGCGCGGCGCTTGCATCGCCGCCGTCAACGAAAAACCCCGGCGCGGTACAGGCGCCAGAAGAAACCCCACATGTGGATCGCCGGTCTGCGACGCACGCGCTCCGGCACTTCGATGCGACGGCCGGAGTGCCGTTCCAGCTTCCAGATGATGTAGTCGAAGCCGCCGTCGAACGTGATCCACGCTTTCAGGATCCGCGCCAGCGCCTGAAACTTGCCGGTGACCGCGCGAACGCGCCATTTGCGACGATTTCGCGCGCGCTCGTTCGGCGCCATGTCGGAGTGCCAACGGCCGGGCTCGGCCGCGCGCAAGCCGACGATGTTCGCGACGGCGCGCGTGACTGCATCGTAGTAGCCCGCGCTCGCGGCGAATAATTCGTCGGCGCGGTCCGGTCCTTCGCTGCGCAACTCGGTCGCGTAGCTCGTGCGCAGGCCTTCGCTCCATAGTGCGCGGGTGTCGAAATCGGCGTCGAGGAGGCAGATCGCTTCGCCGGCGAACTTGATCACTGCTTCGCACAGCGCGTTCAGCGTTGCACGCCTCGCGTCTGCGTCGCGGGCGTATGCGAGCGAGACCGGCTGACAGAAGCGGCCCCAGAGATACGAGTGAAACCAGGCGTGGACGCCGCGCGTGAAGTCGGCGCACGAGATCGCGGTGCATTTGGCCCGTCGCGCGCCGGCCGCGGTTTCCACCTCGAGGTAGTACACGTTCGGCGGCAGCAGCGCGTTCAGCAGCGCGTAGGTGCGACTCGTGCCGAGGTTCCAGTAGCTGTCCACCAGCACGTAGAAATCGAGCAGGCTGTACTGATCGTCGCCCGTCCGCAGACACGAGCCGTAGAACAGGATACCGCGTACGGCCGACCCGTAGATCTCGCGGAGTCGGTCCGCCACCGCGAGCGCCTCGGGTGGCACCGGCTGTGCGAGCTCCTCGTGCACAATCTGAAGAATCGTGTCGCGCGCGCTCATCCCCGATCCCTGAGAAAGTAGGCACACTGCCGCGCGCTCAGGGTGACTTGTGTCCGGCCTTCAGCGGGCGGGAAAAGTTCGCCGTCGAGAGTGAAACCGCTGTCGAAGCGCAGCTTGACCTCATTGGCATTCACGCTGCGATACCCGAACTCTGGGCGCAGATAGGTGCTGGCCTTGCCGCGCAGCCCGGGAATGATGGCCCGAGGCAGGTGCTTCAGCTTAGCGCTGAG
>DASRZO010000404.1:0-2769 GCA_035686405.1 Pseudomonadales bacterium
CTAACCACTCGCCACGAGGAGTTGCCGATGGACGAACAAGCGGAGTTGATGCGGCGCCACTTCCAGAACCCGTACGCGAGCTACTCGATGGTGCGCGGCCAACGGTTGTTCAAGGACGCGCGCGGCATGTGGTACGTCGGCCACTACGACGACGTCGACGCGATCCTGAAAGACAAACGCTTCGGTAAGAAGGCGCTGCCGGGTACGGAACACCGGTTGCCCGACATCCGCCGCGAAGCGCAGGCGGACGAGCTCGCGATCCTGAACATCGATCCGCCGGATCACACGCGTATTCGCGGTCTGCTGACGAAAGCGTTCAGCGCGCCGCGCATCGAGGCGATGCGCCCGACGATCCGCGCATTGGTCGATTCGCTCGTCGACGGCTTGACCGCCGGTCGCAATGAAGGATCGTTCGAAGTGATGCGCCAGTTCGCGTTCCCGATTCCGGCGACGATCATCAGCGACATGCTCGGTATTCCCGCCGCCGATCGCGACAAGTTCGCGCAGTTGTCGAGCGCGATCATCGAATTCGGCTCGGGTGTCGCACCGGGGCAGGACGAGGCGGCGATCAGGGCGCGCAGCGCTCGCGCGCAGGAAGCCGTGACGGCGTTCGACGGCTACCTCGGCGGTCTGTTCGAAACCAAGCGGCGCGCGCTTTCGGACGATCTGACGACTGCGCTCATCCGCGCCGAAGACGAACTGGGCAAGCTGAGCGAGCAAGAGCTGCGGCAGAACGTGCGCTTGCTGTTCATGGCGGGCCACGAGACGACCGTGAATCTGATCGGCAACGCGCTCGTCGCGCTGTACGACCATCCGGCGGAACTGGCGAAGCTGAAGGCCGATCCAACGCTCTGGCCGCAAGCCGTCGAAGAATTCTTGCGCTTCGATTCGTCGGTGCAGCAGCTGCCGCGCGTCGCCCAAGCGGACGTCGAGATCGCGGGGCAGACGATTTTGGCCGGCGAGATGGTGGTGTGCGTGCTCGGCTCGGCGAATCGCGACCCGGACGTCTACGAACACGCCGAGGCGCTCGACGTCGAGCGCCCGTTCGTACGCTCGAAGAGCTTCGGCGGCGGCGCCCACTTCTGCCTCGGCGCGCAACTTGCGCGGATCGAGACCGAGATCGCGCTCGAGACGTTGTTGCGCCGTGTGCCGAATCTGGAGCTGACGAATCTCGCGGAAGTCGAGTATCCGCTGAACCCGTTCTTCCGCGGCCCGGTGAAATTGTTGGCGCGCTGGCGTCGTTGACGACATGACTGCACGGCCCTTCACGCGCGGCGATCTCGCGCAACTCAATGCATTCGTCGCAACGCAAGCGGCGCGCGTGGTGCAGCACGTCTATCTGATGACCAGCGACGTGGCGTGGCGGCTGCCGGGCTCCGGGCCGAAGCAGAATTTGCGGCTGTGGCACGACGTAGCCGGCATCGCCGGCTTCGTGTGGTTCGAGCCGTTCACCGGCTTCGAGTTCGAGGTGCGGGACGATCTCGGCTACGCGTCGTCTCTTGCCGCCGAGATGCTCGATTGGGCGGAAGCGCGGCGGCGCGAATTCGAGCCTGCGTATCCGCGCTTCGTCGATCTCGAATCGATGGAGCAGTGGGCCGACGAGATCCAGCACCCGCGCCCATCGGCCGCCGCGGACGGGCGATGTCTGACGACGATGGCGTTCGAGACCGATGCCGCGCGTGTCGCGTGCCTCGAAGCGCGCGGCTATCGGGCGACGAAGCACTTCACGCCCGACTACCGGCGCGATCTCGCGGTGCCGATTCCGGATGCGCGTTTGCCGGCAGGGATGGTGCTGCGCCACGTCGTCGAAGCCGACCTCGACGCGCGCGTTGCGTGTCATCGCGCGGCGTGGCTCCGGAGCACGTGGAGTCGCGAGCGATACGACGAGATTCGCAAGAGCCCGTGCTACGACGGCGAACTCGATATCGTGCTCGACGTCGGCGACGGCACCTTCGCGAGCTATTGCATCTGTTGGGCGGACCGCACGACCGGCGTCGGCTCGTACGAACCGGTCGGCACGCGGCCCGAGTGGCGCGGTCGCGGCGTCGGCCGCGAAGTGATCTACGAAGGGTTGCGCCGCCTGCGCGCGAAGGGCATGCGCGCGGCGCGCGTCGGAACGGCGGGCTTCAATGCGCCGGCGCAAGCGCTGTACGAGTCGTGCGGATTCGAACGCGTCGGCACGTGCCGAACGTATATGAAGGTGCTCGACGCGTGAGTCGGGCAGGCGAACCGGTCCCGCGTACGCGCTCGCCGCGCGGCGGTGTCGCCTCGAGCTGACGTGACCTGAGCCCGCAACGGCCGCGCGCGGGTGAAGCGGGCCGTGGCGTTTCCTGTACCATCGGCCATGCAGATTCAATCGAGTGTGACCATGACGACAGGCTACGAAGGCGGCTGCACCTGCCGCGCGGTGCGCTACCGGATGACGTCGCCGCCGATGTTCGTACATTGCTGTCACTGCACGTGGTGTCAGCGCGAGACCGGCACCGCCTTCGCACTGAACGCGATGATCGAAGCGGATCGCGTCGAACTGCTACAGGGCACGGTCGAAGTCGTGAATACGCCGTCGAACAGCGGTAAGGGTCAGAAGATCAGCCGCTGTCCGACGTGCAAAGTGGCGCTCTGGAGCAACTATGCCGGCGCCGGCGATGCGGTGCGCTTCGTGCGCGTCGGTACGCTCGACGAACCGGACCGCGTGCCGCCCGACATTCACATCTTCACGTCGACGAAGCAGCCGTGGGTCGTGCTGCCGAAGCACATGCCGGCGGTCGC
>DASRZO010000405.1:0-8340 GCA_035686405.1 Pseudomonadales bacterium
GCGATTTCGCCCTCGCGCGTGAGCAGTTCGACCGTACCCATTTCGCGCATGTACATGCGCACCGGATCGGTGGTCCGGCCCGCTTCGGTCTCGACGGCCGCGAGCGCGGCGGCTGCTTCTTCGGCCGCCAATTCGTCCGCCGTGCTCTCACCACCCGTCAGTAGGTCGTCCGCATCGGGCGCCACCTCGTACACGGTGATGCCCATGTCGTTGATCATGCCGATGATGTCTTCGATCTGATCCGGGTCCGAAATGTCGTCCGGCAGGTGGTCGTTGACCTCGGCGTAAGTCAGGAATCCTTGCTCCTTACCTTTGGCAATCAGCTCTTTGAGACGGGACTGCTGCTGTTGGGTATCAGTGCTCATGGGACCTCTGCGATTGATGCGACGGCGCGACCGCGCTGCCGCGAGAAAACGCGAAAGTATAGCCATTCCGGAGAATTGCAACTATACGACTGCACGCGCTGCCAACCTCTCAATCGGCTTTTCGCTTGAGACTCCAATACTGCGCAAGAGCCTCGGTCGATCCCTCGGCGCGCAGCACGTCGAGGAAGGCGCGCCGGTTGGCGCGTTCGATCGCGGTCAGGCATTGATTGACCGCACCGTCGAACTCGCTCGCGAGCGCCTCTCCACTCAAGACCAACGGCCGGTCCGCGAGTTCCACCAGCGTCGAGTGCCCCTCTTGGCCCGCCCAATAGCCGAGCAGCGAACCGAGATCGGCGTCCGGCTGTCCCGCGAAATAGCGCACGACGTTGCCGAGCAGCGAGTCGCCGATTCCGACGAGTCGCGCTCGCCGATGTTCGTCGAGCGCCTTCAAATACTCCGGATGCTTCAGGAGGATCGCGAGCAAACGTTCGGACAGGCGCGACAGACCTTGGGCCCGCGGTGTCGGACGATTCGTCGGCGCGCGTTTGACCACTTTGGCGCCTCGCACCAACGCGTCCGGCGACATTCGCGCAATCGATGCGAGCCGCTCCATCGCGAGCTCCCGCAACACACCCTCCGGAATGGTTCGCAGGTACGGCAGCGCGAGTTCGGCGAGGCGCGCACGCCCGTCCATCGTCGTGAGATCGAGGCCAATCGACAGATGTTGAAAGAGGTACTCGGCCGCCCCCACCGCGCCGCCGACGCGCTCCGCGAAGCGCTCCTTGCCTTCCTTGCGCACCAAGCTGTCGGGATCTTCACCGTCCGGCAGGAACACGAAGGACAACTGATGGCCGGCCGTCAGCGTCGGCAGTGCGACGATCAGCGCCTTCCACGCGGCGTCGCGTCCGGCTTGGTCGCCGTCGAAGCAGCAAACGACTTCCGGCGCCTGCCGAAAGAGTTTCTCGAAGTGCGGAACGCCGGTCGCGGTGCCGAGGGTCGCCACGGCGTTCGCGATACCCGACTGGGCGAGCGCAACGACGTCCATATAGCCCTCGACCACCAGCAGGCGGTCGATTCGTCGCAACGCCTTTCTGGCTTCGTACAAGCCATACAACTCGCGCCCCTTGTGGAAGACATCCGTCTCGGGCGAGTTCAGATACTTCGGTTTCTCGTCGCCGAGCACGCGGCCGCCGAAGCCGATCACGCGGCCCCGCGTATTGCGAATCGGGAACATCACGCGGTCGCGGAACCGGTCGTAGATACGCCCTTGCTCGTTCTTCACCAAGAGGCCGGCGGCAATCAGGTCTGCGTCGCCGAACGACGATAACGCCGATCTCACGCCGTCCCAACCAGGCGGCGCGAAGCCGATCCCGAAGTCGCGCGCCACCACGCCCGTGAGACCGCGCGCTTTCAAATACTCGACCGCGCGCGCTGCCTCCGCGTGGGAGCGCAGCATCCGCCGGTAGTAGACCGCCGCGTCCTCGAGGATCTTCAGCAAACGCTCGTGGCGCTCGTCGTCGACCCGCGCACCGCGTTCGCGCGGCACCTCGACCCCCGCGATCTGCGCCAATGCCTCGACCGCCGCGACGAATTCGAGGCGGTCGTGCTCCATCAAAAACGTCAGCGCAGTACCAGTCGCGCCGCAACCGAAGCAGTAATAGAACTGTTTCTCCGGATTGACGCTGAACGACGCCGTCTTTTCGTTGTGAAAGGGGCACAGCGCCTGGTAGTTGCGGCCGGCTTTGCGCAGCGATAGGCGCGCATCGATGACGTCGACGATGTCGATCCTCGCCAACAGGTCATTGATGAACGATTGCGGGATTCGACCTGCCATGGTTCCGGAGTCTAACGTGCGCAGAACGCCGCTTCCCAGGCGCTGCGTCAGGTCGATCGGATTGGAGGAATCAGCCGGACAGAAGTGCTTTGACGCGCGCGCTGACGGCCGCCATGTCCGCACGTCCCTGTACGCTCTCGCGCAGCGCTGCCATGACTTTGCCCATGTCGCGCATCGACGCCGCGCCGCTCGACGCGATCGCATTGCGGATCATGGCGTCGAGTTCGGCAGCGTCGAGCGCCGCCGGCATGAATTCCTTGATGACGGCGATTTCGAACGCTTCTTGATCGGCAAGATCGACCCGACCGGCTGCACGAAACTGCGTCTCGGAATCGTTGCGCTGCTTCAGCATCCGGTTGAACACCGCGATCACGTCGGCGTCGGTCAACTCGCGGCGCTCGTCGACTTCGATGCGTTTGAATTCGGCACCGATCAGGCGCATGACCGCGAGCCGCTCTTTCTCGCGGGCTTTCATCGCCGCCTTGGTGGCGTCCGCTACACGTCCGCGCAAATCGGACATGGCCGAGGAATCAGAAGCTGCGCTCGAAGCGCCGCGATTCGCGTTGAAGCTTTTTCTGATGCCGTTTGACGGCCGCAGCCGCCTTACGTTTGCGGACCGACGTCGGCTTCTCGTAGAACTCGCGACGTCTGACTTCGGACAGGATTCCGGCTTTCTCGCAGGACCGTTTGAAACGTCGCAACGCGACGTCGAAGGGCTCGTTCTCTCTGACTTTGACCGATGGCACTCGGACTGTTCTCCGACTCGACGCTCGAAAAGGGACGCGAAGTCTACTGCACTTCGTCGCGCCGACGCAAAGCAGACGATCTCCGCGGCCGACGTTCCGTGAACCGGTGCTACCATGCGCGCCGCCATGCGCGTATTGGGTATCGAAACGTCGTGCGACGAAACCGGTCTGGCGCTCTATGACAGCGACCGCGGCATCGTCGCCGAGGCGCTGTACAGCCAGGTCGCGATGCACGCCGAATACGGCGGCGTCGTGCCGGAACTCGCATCACGGGACCACGTCCGTAAGACGATACCGCTGCTGAACGAAATGCTCGGGAAGGCCGGGGTCGCCGTAGGCGACATCGACGGCGTCGCGTATACCGCGGGTCCCGGCCTGATCGGCGCCCTGATGGTCGGCGCCAGTATCGGACGCTCGCTCGCGTGGGCACTCGAAGTGCCCGCCATCGCGGTTCATCACATGGAGGCGCATTTGCTCGCGCCGTTGCTCGGAACGCCCAAACCCGACGTACCGTTCGTCGCCCTGCTCGTGTCCGGCGGCCACACGCAGTTGGTGCGGGTCGACCAGATCGGCCGCTACGAAATACTCGGCGAATCCATCGACGATGCCGCCGGCGAGGCGTTCGACAAAACAGCCAAGATGCTCGGCCTCGGCTATCCCGGCGGGCCCGCCGTCGCCCGGTTGGCCGAATCCGGCCGCACGGGACGCTTCAAGTTTCCGCGACCGATGACCGACCGTCCCGGCCTGGACTTCAGCTTCAGCGGCCTCAAGACGCACACGCAGACGACGTTGCGTCGAATCGAGCCGACCACCGAACAGGATCGCGCGGACGTCGCCCGTGCGTTCGAGGACGCGGTCGTCGAGACCCTCGTCATCAAGTGCGAGCGTGCCCTCGCGCAGACCGGCATCGAGCGCTTGATCATGGCCGGCGGCGTTGCCGCGAACCAACGTCTGCGCGCAGCGTTGGCGGCCCGTCTGCCGGAGCGCGTCTTTTACGCGCCCGGCGCTTTGTGCACCGACAACGGATCGATGGTGGCCTTCGCCGGCTACCTGCGGCTGGCGCACGGAGAGCGTTCCGACTTGCCGATCGAGACGCGCGCGCGTTGGCCGCTCGATCAGCTCGCCTCGATCGGCGAACGAGCCGTCGATGGATAAGCTGCGCGTCACCGGCCTCACGCTCTCGGCGCTGATCGGCGAGCGCGCGTGGGAACGCCGCATCCGGCAAACGATTCGCATCGATCTCGAGTTCGATGTCGACGCCGCGCGCGCCGCTGCGACCGACGATCTCGCACAGGCGCTCGACTACGGAGTCGTTGCGCGGCGGGTCACGGAGTTGGTCGGCGGATCGGAATTCAAGCTCATCGAGACGCTCGCCGAACGTATTGCGACGTGCGTCCTCGACGAATTCCGCGTCCCGCGGATCAGGGTCGTCGTGCACAAACCGAACGCGGTACCGACCGCGCACGACACCTCGATCGAAATCGAACGGGCGCGCTGACTCACGCCTGACGTGCGCGAATGATCTCGACTCGCGCCGCATCCAACGCCGCGCCGAGTTCGACGCCCTCGAAGCCGCGCTCGCGCAGAGGCGCCGACGGAATTGCGGCGACTTCGAGGCCGACTCGCGCAAGCGCTGTCAAATCCACAGAGGCGCTCGCGGACACGTCGGCCACGACGTCGGTGAACCAAGCGGGCTGGCGAATGGCACCGGCGGCCTTCACCGCGTCGAGCAACTGTTCTGCGGCGGCGGTGCGCCAGCCGAGCAGCAATCGACCATGCCGCGCGACATCGAGCGCGCGGCGCCGGAAATCGTTCGGCGCCTTCAGTCGGTCCGACAACGTCTCGACCGAACGAGCGTCCAGCAGCCACCCCAGCGCGCCGAATCGATCCACGGTTTTCGGGCGCTGCGGTGCGATGCGCGCATCGAGAAACGGACCGACGTCGAGCGAGGCGAGCTCCACGAACCATCGGCCGAGCCCATGGCACTGCGCGAGCACGTCGAAGAACACGCCCGGCCTCTCGGTTGCGAGTGCCTTGGCGAGTTCTTGCCACACGCGTTCCGGTGCCAGTTCTCCGACCAAATCGCGGCGACACATTTCGTCCATCACGTGCAGCGTGTCGGCGTCGACACCGAAGCCGAACTGCGCGAGCTTCGCGGCAAACCGTGCGACGCGAAACACTCGCAACGGATCTTCGACGAACGCATCCGACACGTGGCGCAGCCGGCGAGCGCGCAAATCCGCGGCGCCGCCCCACGGATCGATCAGCGCTCCGTCGACCGTTTGCGCGATCGCGTTGATGGTGAGGTCGCGACGCTGCAGATCCTGTTCGAGCGTCACGTCGGGCCCGGCGTGACACACGAACCCGGTGTGTCCCGGTCCCACCTTGCGTTCGGTGCGCGCGAGCGCGTATTCCTCGTTCGTCTGCGGATGCAGAAACACCGGGAAATCGCGCCCGACTTGCCGATAGCCGAGTTTCAGCATCTCGTCGGGCGAACTACCGACGACGACCCAATCGCGCTCGCCCGGCGGCAAGCCGAGCAACGCGTCGCGCACCGCGCCTCCGACGAGAAAGATCTCCACGCTCAGAATTCGTTCGTTCGAGTGCGCGCTGTGTTACCACGAACGCGCTTCGGCGCCAACGACCGCGCTACGCCGGACAGGTCGTCTTCGCGATCACTTGATCGTTGGCGAAGGTCTCGAGATGGACGGGGAAACCCCAGAGACGGTGCACGTGCTTCAACACTTCGTTCGTGCCGGCGTCGAGCGTACGACGTTGGTGCTGCGTGTGGCGCAGCGTCAGACTGCGGTCGCCGCGGACGTCGGCCGCGACGATTTGGATGTTCGGATCCCGATCGCTCAAGTTGTACTGGCTCGCGAGCAGCTCGCGCACGCGCCGATACCCGCTCGAATCGTGAATGGCCGCGATCTCGAGTTCCGCTTGCTCGTCGTCGTCGACGACGCCGAACAAGCGCAGATCGCGCATCACCTTCGGCGACAGGAACTGAAGGATGAAGCTCTCGTCCTTGAAGTTCCGCATCGCGTGGTCGAGCACTTCGAGCCACGGCTTACCGGCGAAATCGGGAAACCATTCCCGGTCTTCGTCGGTCGGCTCTTCGCATACCCGGCGGATGTCCGAGTACATCGCGAACCCGAGCGCGTACGGATTGATGCCGCGGTAATGCGGGCTGTCGAAGCTCGGTTGATAGATGACGCTCGTGTGCGAGGTCAGGAACTCCATCATGAAGCCGTCGGTCACCTTGCCTTCGTCATACAGCGCATTCAGTAACGTGTAGTGCCAGAACGTGGCCCAGCCTTCGTTCATCACTTGCGTCTGACGCTGCGGATAGAAGTACTGCGCGATCTTGCGCACGATGCGCACGATCTCGCGCTGCCACGACTCGAGCAGCGGCGCGTTCTTCTCGATGAAATACAGCAGATTCTCCTGCGGATCCTTCGGGAACTTCTCGTCGTCCGGTTCGCTGGCCGCGCGCGCACGCGGCACCGTCCGCCACAGGTCGTTGAGGTTGCGTTGGATGTACTCCGCGCGTTCGCGTTGCCGTCGCCGTTCTTCCTCGGGCGACACCGGATGCGGCCGCTTGTAGCGGTCGACGCCGTGGTTCATCAACGCATGGCACGAATCGAGCACCTTCTCGACTTCGTCGACGCCGTAGCGTTCCTCGCACTGACTGATGTACTGCTTCGCGAACACGAGATAGTCGATGATCGAACTCGCGTCGGTCCACGTGCGGTACAGATAGTTACCCTTGAAGAACGAGTTGTGGCCGTAGCACGCGTGCGCGATGACGAGCGCCTGCATCGTCATCGTATTCTCTTCCATCAGGTACGCGATGCACGGGTTCGAATTGATCACGATCTCGTACGCGAGCCCCATGTAGCCGCGTTGGTAGCTCCGCTCCGTTTCGACGAAGTGCTTACCGAACGACCAGTGGTTGTACCCGAGCGGCATGCCGATCGACGCATAGGCGTCGAGCATTTGATCAGATCGAATGACCTCGATCTGATTGGGATACGTATCGAGCCGGAACTCTCGCGCCAGCCGCCCGATCTCACGGTCGTAGGTACCGATCAGATCGAACGTCCACTCCGATCCGGTCGAGATCGGCATGCGCGGCGGCGGAGTCGTTCTTCGTACGACGCTCATGCGGCCGATACCTTGCGTTGGAACAAGTCGCGGAAGACCGGGTAGATGTCGGAGACTTCGGCGATACGCCGCTGCGCAAAGCGGTCAGGCATCGCGTCGGCGAGCCTCTGATACTCGTTCCATAGCGCCTGCGGGTCGCGTCGCGTGATCTCGACGTAAGAGAAGTACTGAACGTGCGGCAGAATGCCCTTGTTCAGGATGTCGACGCACAACGGCGAGTCGTCGTTCCAGTTGTCGCCGTCGGACGCTTGCGCGCCGTAGATGTTCCACTCGTTCGGCGAGTAACGCGCCGCAACGATCTCGGCCATCATCTTCAGCGCACTCGACACGACCGTGCCGCCGGTTTCGCGCGAGTAGAAGAACTCCTGTTCGTCCACTTCCTTCGCGACCGTGTGGTGACGAATGAACACAATCTCGGTGCGCTCGTAGTTGCGCTTCAGGAATAGATACAGCAGCAGGAAAAAGCGCTTCGCCAATTCCTTGATGTGTTGATCCATCGAACCGGACACGTCCATCAGGCAGAACATCACGGCCTTGGACGTCGGCACCGGCTGTTTGACGTGCAGGTTGTAGCGAAGATCGTACGTGTCGAGGAACGGCACGCGCTTGATGCGTTTGCGCAGATCGAACAACTCGTTTTTGATGCGCCGCGACGTCACTTCGTCGCCCGCGCCTTCGGCGAGCACGAGATCGTCCTCGAGCTCCACGACGCGGTGCCGCGCCGCGCCGGTCAACGCGATCCGGCGCGCCTTGGCGACGCGCAAGGAGCGCACGACGTTCAGCTTGGCCGGCACGCCGTCGTGCGTGAAGCCCGCGTGGACGCGCTTGAAGCTGTCCGCCCCTCGAAGATGTCGTTTGACGAGGTTCGGCAGTTCCAGATCTTCGAACATGACGTCGAGAAACTCGTCTTGCGTCAGTTGGAAGACGAAGTCGTCGTTGCCTTCGCCGCTGTCGGAAGCCGAACTGCCGCCGCCACCGCCGCCGCCGGACGGGCGCTGCACGCGATCGCCGGCGACGAATTCCTTGTTGCCGGGATGCACGATCGTGCGGCGACCGCCGCTGCCGTGACTGAACAAAGGCTCATCGACGTCGGACGCGGGAATCGCAACGTCCTCGCCGCGCTCCATGTCGGTGATGCTGCGTTGTTTGATCGCTTCTTGCACGGCCTTCTGGATGTGGCTCTTGTAACGCCGCATGAACCGTTGCCGATTCACCGCGTTCTTGTTGCGGC
>DASRZO010000406.1:0-3469 GCA_035686405.1 Pseudomonadales bacterium
CGAACCCCACGCCGATGCGACCGAACGCGCGAACAGCGCGCCGTGGCAGCCGTTGCTCGATGAGGTGCGCACGCTGCGCGGTTTGGCGGAGGAGCGGCTCCGGCCCGGCTCGACCGATCCAGGCGTCGTCCGTCAGCGCCAACGCGGCAAGCTCACGTGTCGCGAGCGCATTGAATTGTTGCTCGACGGCGGCTCGTTTCACGAGGTCGGCAGCGTCGCCGGGTTCGCGTCGTACGACGACGATGGCCGCATCGCCGCATTCACGCCGGCCAACCATGTCGGCGGATGGGGCAAGATCGAGGGCCGGATCGCCGTGGTATGTGCCGACGATTTCACATCGCGCGGCGGCCACGCCGACGGCGCGATCGGCGCGAAGAGCTTCCACTTGGATCGGCTCTCGATGGACATGCAGTGCCCGTCGGTGCGCTTGCTCGACGGTTCGTCCGGCGGCGGTAGCGTTGCAGCGATGGTCCCCCAACAGAAACACGAGGGGGAGTCGTCGGCGCAGGAGAGCACAGGCGCGATCACGGCCGGGCGGCCGCGCGTCGCGGGCGGGGGCGGTTCGTTCTTGCCGGGTCACCTCGGATCGACCGATTACGCGACGCAACTCGCGACGGTGCCAGTGGTCAACGTCTTGCTCGGCAGCGTCGTCGGCATCGGCGCCGCGAAAGCGGTGCTCGGTCATTTCTCCGTGATGGTCCGCGACATTGCGCAGTTGTTCGTCGCAGGTCCGCCGGTCGTGCGCCACGCGATGGGTTACGAGGTCACGAAGGAAGACCTCGGCGGTTGGCACATCCACTGCCGCAACGGCGCGGTCGACAACTTGGCCGAGACCGAAGCCGACGCGATGCAGATGGCGCGACGCTTCTTGTCGTACCTGCCGTCGAGCGTGCACGAGGCGCCTCCGGTTGCCGCGCCGAATTCAGGCGATCCGCCCGATCGGCGCGACGACGAATTGCTGACGTTGATCCCGCGCAAGCGCACCAGCACGTTCGACGTTCGCAAAGCGATCCGCTTGATCGCCGACCAGGATTCGTTCTTCGAGATCGGCGCGCTGTGGGGCGCCGATCAGGTCGTCGGTTTGATCCGCGTGAACGGCTACCCGATGGGCGTCATCGCGTCGGACAGTCGCCACGACAACGGCGGCGCCCTGACGGCGGACGGTTGCGACAAACTGACGAGACACCTCGACCTCTGCGATGTCTTCCACCTGCCGGTGCTCAATCTCGTCGACAACCCCGGCTTCGCCGTCGGCATCGAGCACGAGGTCGCTGCGACGATCCGCAAAGGCGGCGAATGGATGGTCGCGTTCGCCCAAGCGTCGGTGCCGATCTTCACGGTTATCATGCGGCGCAGCTTCGGCGTCGCCGGCAACAACTACGCGACGCCGCGCGCGCGGCCGTCGATGCGGGTCGTGTGGCCGTCCGCCGATGTCGGCGGCATTCCGCCCGAAGGCGGCATCGAAGCGGCGTACAAGCGCCAACTCGAAAACGCGGCCGACCCAATCGCGCTGCGCGACGAGTTGATGGCGCGCATCGAAAGCGTGCGCGGTCCGGTCGGACCGCTGTCGCGCTTTCAGATGGAAGAGATGATCGACCCGCGCGACACACGCCGCCTGGTATCGGAGTGGCTCGAGAACGCGTATCGCATCATTCGCCAGCCGAACTCGCTCGGTCCGAGGCGATTGATGTTCAGGCCCTGACGCTTCGCCGCGATCGCTACGTCTGAAATCGACTCCCGCGTCGAGTCTTGCACGCACCGTTGGTCTTGATCGGGCGCGCTTGCACCGCATCGCGTTTAGCCGCCGAACCGATACTCCGCTTCGACCAACAGCGTGTCCGTGCTCGCGTTGCCGTAACCGCCGAGCAGATCCTTGTCGATCGAGTACGTCTGGAACTCGAGCCGGACGTGCCAATGCGGGACCGGGGTCACACCGATGCCGATGCCGAACAAGAAGCCCGTGTCGTCCTTGTTCACGGAGCGCCGAAACGCCGCGCCGTTGAAAATGCTGACCGCCGTTTGATCCGCCTCGGCCGACCAAAACGCGGCACCGCCGCGTACGTAGGCTTCCCAGATCGAACCGAACGGCAGGATGCCGAGTACGCTCACCTCGGTTGCTTCGAGCTTCTTCAAGTCGACCGATAGGTTGAAGAAGTCGCCGAGTTCGCGGATGTAGACGCCGTTTTCGTCCCATTGCGGCTGCCCGGAATCGAGGTAGCCGACCTCGACTGCGAGGTACGGCATGATGCGATAGCCGACGTAGACCGATCCGGCGGTGTCGGCGTTGCCGTCCTGGTAGTAGTAGTTGCAGCAGTCGTTGTTGTTATTGTTGTCGTTCCAATCGGTGACGCTGACGTTCGAAGAACCCGCCCCGGCGCCGACGTAGAACCCAGGTTCGACCGCAGCCCACGCCGCTTGAGCAAAGAGCCCGCTGCAGAGCAAAACCAGACGCAAGACGAACGTGCCGCGCATGTCAAAGCCTCTCGCCCAACGGGCGCAGACACAGTATGCGCTTCGCGGCGATCGTGCCGTCGTGGATTCCCACGAGGAAGCAGCGCCGGTCACACCCGCCGATCGCTTAGAATTCGCCGACGCATCCATCGAGGTGGGCCGCATGAAGCTTGCAGCAGTCGCCGCACTCGCGGACGCATTTACCGAGGACGGCGTCGTCTGCGTCCGCAACGCGCTCGATCCGGAGTCGCTCGCGCTCGCGCAGGCGGCGTACGACTGGAGTATTGCGAACCCGAGCGCCGCGGCCAATCGATACGCGGGCGGCGAAGGTACGTTCTACCAAGATCTCGCGAACCCGAAGGCGCTGCCGGCGTATCGCACGTTGCTCGAACGTTCGTGTGTTGCCGACCTCGTCGCGGCGCTATGGCGCGATCCACACGTGTGGTTCATGTACGAACAAATCTTCTTGAAGGAAGGCGGGGAGAGCCGGCGTACGCCGTGGCATCAAGACTCGTCTTATCTGCCGATCGACGGCCGGCAAATCGCCGTGATGTGGATTTCGTTCGATGCGGTCGCGAAGGCCGATTCGCTCGAGTTCGTCCGCGCCTCGCACCGCGGGCCGATGTACGACGGTTCGCGCTTCGACCCGAAAGACGACACCGCGCCGATCTACGGCGACGGCAGCTTGCCGCGATTGCCGACCATCGAGGCCGAGCGGAATCGTTGGGATATCGTGTCGTGGAATGTCGAGCCCGGTGACGTGCTCGTGTTCCATCCCGGTGTATTGCACGGCGGCGCAGCGACCCATCACGGCGGCCGCCGGCGCACGTTGTCGCTGCGTTTCTTCGGCATGGACGCGGTGTACGCATTGCGACCAGGCATGAAGGCCGGTGCGAAAAGGCGGCCAGCAGCCGACGATCCGGAAGCGAGCGTATTCGCCCGCGCAGCCGCGGCGTTGTCGCCCGGCGATCCGTTGCGTTTTCCCGGTTTCCCGCAACTGCGGCCCGCATGACCACCG
>DASRZO010000407.1:0-2503 GCA_035686405.1 Pseudomonadales bacterium
GAGTGCGCGCTGACGTGCCTCGCGATGATCGCGGCCTACTACGGCGGCGGCGGCGATCCGCACGCATTGCGCGCGCGACTCGGCGCGACGCCGCGCGGATGGACGTTGCAGCAACTGATCGGCGCGGCGGCGACGCTGGGCTTTTCGGCGCGCGCGTTGCGCGTCGAACTGGACGAATTGCGGCGGCTCGCGTGCCCCGCGATCCTGCATTGGGACTTCGAGCATTTCGTCGTACTGAAGCACGTCGACGCGGGCACGGCCGTCGTGCACAACCCGGCGGTCGGCGAACGCCGTTTTCCGCTCGCCGAGGTGTCGAAACACTTCACCGGCATCGCGCTCGAGCTGACGCCGACCGACGCATTCGAGCGCGCCGCCCCGCCGCCGCGATTGCGGCTCGCGACGTTTTGGCGCGGTCTCGACGGCGTCGTCCGCCCCCTGACGCAGTTGTTGGTTTTGTCGGCGCTGATCCAACTGTTTGCGCTCGCGACGCCGTCGTATCTGCAACTGGTCGTCGACGACGTGCTCGTCAAGCGCGACGTCGACGCGCTGAACGTCCTCGCGCTCGGCTTCGCGCTGCTCGCCGCGATCGGCGTCGCGACGAAAACACTGCGGGGCTGGGCGAATCTCCATCTCGCGAATCGACTGAACTTCTCGATCGGCGCGCGTACGTTCGCGCACCTCGTGCGGCTGCCGCTCGATTATTTCCAGCGCCGCCACGTCGGCGACGTCGTGTCGCGCTTCCGGTCGCTGAAACCGATTCAGGAGTTCATCACGGGCGGCGTGGTGACGGTCGCGATCGACGGCGCCATGGCGGCGACGACGCTGCTCGTGCTGTTCGTCTATTCGCCGGCGCTCGCGAGCATCGCGCTCGGCGCATTCGTCGTATACGCGGCGCTGCGGTTCGCGCTGTACGCGCCGCTCGAGCGCCGCAGCCGCGAGGCGATCGCCGCCGACGCGACGCTCGACTCGCACTTCCTCGAAACGCTGCGTGCGCTGCAAGGCATCAAGCTCTTCGGCGCAGAGCCGGACCGTGAACGCGCTTGGCAAAATCTCGCGGTCGACGCGTTGAACGCATCCGCGCGCGTCGCCCGCACGAATCTCGGATACGACGCGGCGAACGGGCTGCTGTTCGGGCTCGAGAACGTCCTCATCGTCTTCGTCGGCGCGCACGCGGTGCTGTCCGGCGAGTTGACGCTCGGCATGCTGTACGCGTTCGTCGCGTACAAGACGCATTTTTCCAACGCGATGCAGTCGCTGGTCGCGCAGTTCGTGCAGGCGCGCATGCTCGCGCTGCATCTCGACCGCATCGCCGACGTCGCATTCGCGGAACCCGAGATCGGCGCCGATGCGCAGTCGGCGTTCGTCGCGCCGGTGCGCGGCCGCCTCGCGCTGGAACGCGTCGCGTTCGCCTACGCCGGCAGCGCTGCGCCGGTGTTGCGCGACGTCGACCTCGTGGTCGATCGCGGCGAGTGGCTCGCGATCGTCGGACCATCGGGCGTCGGCAAGTCGACGCTGTTGCGCGTGATGCTCGGCCTCGCACGCCCGACCGCCGGCCGTGTCTGCATCGACGGCGTGCCGCTCGACCGGTTCGGCCTACGCTCGTTTCGCGCCGGCGCCGCGGCGCTGCTGCAGGACGACGTGCTGCTGTCCGGCTCGATTCGCGACAACGTGACGTTCTTCGATGCGAGTCCCGACACGGAGCGGCTCGAGCGCGCCGCGCGCGACGCCGCGATTCACGCCGACGTCGTCGCGTTGCCGATGGGCTATTCGAGCCGCATCGGCGACATGGGTTCGGCGTTGTCGCTCGGACAGCAACAGCGGCTGTTGCTCGCGCGCGCGCTGTATCGCGACCCGACGCTGATCGTGCTCGACGAGGGCACCAGCCGGCTCGATCCGGCGACCGAGACGGCGATCATGCGCGCGATCGCTAGCCGCGGGATCACCTGCATCTACACGACGCACCGCGAATCGGTCGCTGCACTGGCCGACCACGTGCTGACGCTGCGTGCCGACGGTTGGACGCTGGCGCGAGGCGCGGCCACACACGGCAACTAGACCGGGACTAACCGGGTACCTTCGTCAGACGCGACGAATACCACAGATACATCAGCGCGTACGCACGCCACGGCCGCCACGGCTCGGCGATCTTGCGCGCGCCGGCCGCGGTCGTACCGAGCACCTTGAGCACGACCCAATCGCTGTCGGGAAACGCGTCGGCGTCGCGGCCGGCGCGCATCGCCACGTATTCGGCCGTCCATGGACCGATGCCGGGAATCGCGCACAGCGCGTCGCGCAGCGCGGCGTGATCCATCCGCGCGGACACTTCGAGATCGCCGGCCGCGACCCGGCGCGCCAGTTCCTGGATCGCTCTGCCGCGTGCGCCGGGCAAGCCGATGCCCGCCGGATTTTCGCGCGCGAGCACCGCCGCGCCCGGAAAGCCGCCGTCGCCGTAGCGTTCGATCAAGATCTGCGTCAGGCGCGTCATCCGCTCGACGCTGACTTG
>DASRZO010000408.1:0-2078 GCA_035686405.1 Pseudomonadales bacterium
CGGCGATTGCCGATCAACTTCCCCGAACTCGGCGGCATACCGATGGACGGCGGCAAGGCGGTGACGTGCCTGAAGCCGGTGCGACCTGGCGCGAAGCTGAACGGCCGCACGCACCTACACGATATCTACGCGAAGAGCGGCCGCTCCGGTCGCATGATCTTTCTGGTGTCGCGGATGGAGATTCGCGATACCGACGGGAATCACCTCGCGACCAGCGATGCGCACATGGTGATCCGCGAGAGGCCCGACGCATGACGATCGAGACCATCGACGACGTCGAATTCGGCGCCGAACTCGCCTCGTTCGAGCCCGATACTTCGCTCGCCGCGGTGCGGCAGTTCGCGACCGCGGTCGGGTGGGGCGCCGGCGGGCGCTTCCAAGACCATGCGCTCGCGCGCAAGGAAGGTCTGCCCGGGGCGTTGGTGCCCGGCATCATGGCGATGGGATTTCTCACGACCATGATTCACCGCTGGTCGCCGGCTGCGCAGGTGGAACGCATCGACACGGTGTTCCGCGCGCCGCTGATCGCCGACGAACCGTGCACGTTGTCGGCGGTCGTGACCGACACCGATCCCGCAACCGGCACCGTCGAGCTCGATCTGTCGGTGAAAAATCCGGCCGATGAAACGCGCGTCTTCGGCACCGCGCGGGTCCGGTTGCCGCTTCGTTGATTTGTTGGTGACTCCGTTCGGTCGCGGGCGCGTCGCGTGCATCCTGTGCGGAACCTGCGCTTGCGCGAGCGCCGTCACGAGCATCGATGCGCACAGCGACGCACCGCCGTTCGACCGACCCGGCATTGCGTTCTCGACCGGCACGTTCGCGGCGGGGACGTACGACTGGGAGCAGAGCGCGCTCGATGTTCAGGGCGCGACGCCGGACGACGACGCGAGCACGACGTACGGCGTCGGCGCGCGTTTTCGCGTCGGTTTGACCGACACCGTCGAACTGCAATTGGCGTCGTCGTTCTACAACTGGATGCGCGAGCACGCGGCCGGCCGCACGCGCACTGCCGACGGCAGCGGCGATGCCAGCGTCGCCGTGAAAGTCGCGCTGCCGTCATCGTCCGAACGATTCAGTTGGGCGTCGCTCGCGACGGTGACGTTCGCGAACGGCGCGAACGAATTCACTAACGGCTCGACCGCATACGACCTCGGCACGACGCTCGGTTACCAATTGAGCGATGGTATGAGCACGGCGTTCTTCGTCGATGTCGGCCACCTCGACGGCGCGACGAGCGTGCAGGTGTCGCCGAATTTGAATTTCGGACTCACCCAGACGGTGGGCGCGTTCGTCGAAGCGGGCGCGACGTTCGCCGATCACGGGACGAGCGACGTCGTGGTGGGCGGTGGCTTCACGTGGATGGTGACCCCGGCGGTACAACTCGACGCGTCCGCGGATTTCGGGCTGACGTCGCAGAGTCCTAAGGTCGTCGCCGGGCTCGGCGTGTCGGTGTTCTTCGAGTAGCAGGGCCGAGCAGCAAGCCTACGCGGAGGGTGTCCATTTGACTCATCGTGATGAGTCAAATAGCCTGCAGTCATGACGAAGCGACTCCAAGTACTGTTGGCCGACCGCGACTACAGGGACATCCAGCGATTGGCAAAGGCAAAGAACCTATCGATCGCAGAATGGGTCAGGCAGGCGCTCGATGCTGCGCGCCGCATACAGCCGATCGGCGACGCCGCGCGCAAACTCGACGCGATTCGCGCGGCTGCGCGGCACGACTATCCGACCGCGGACGTGGAACAGATGAATGCCGAAATCGCACGCGGCTATACGCGGCAGCCGTGAGGTCCGTGGTTCGTCGCCAGTTCAGACTCGGACCGGGACGCAGCCGTTGATCTTCATCGATTCGAACGTCCCGATGTACCTGGTCGGCGGGGCACATCCGCACAAGATCGATGCGCAGCGGGTGCTCGAACGGCTCGTCAGCGATCGCGAACGTTTGGTGATCGATGCGGAGGTGCTGCAGGAAATCCTCCATCGCTACGTCGCGATCGATCGACGTGACGCCGTACAGCCGGCGTTCGAAGCGATATCGGCGGTCGTCGACGAGGTGTTCGATGTGAATCGCGCGGCCG
>DASRZO010000409.1:0-4599 GCA_035686405.1 Pseudomonadales bacterium
GACGTTGTTCGGGCGGCGCCGGGCCGGTTCGACCCCGGCATCGTCGAGGCGGCGCTTCACGCCTTCGTCGCCGAGCGGCGCGCCGAGCGTCAGCCATAGCGCGACTTTGCGGTCGGGGCTCGCTGCCGTGCCGCGCGACAGCGCCCACAGCGCGTTGTACGCGAACACGCTACCGATGCAATGCGCGACGATCGCGACGTCGTCGCCGCGGCCGAGCGCGGTGCCAACGGCTTCTCGAAGGCGCGCATCGACGCGCCGCATCGGCGAAGCGGCGCCGCGCCAATAGTCGAGCAACTCCGGCAGCAGCCGGCCGATCGCGTGGCCTTCCAGGTGCAGCGCCGCGAGCGCCGGCGCGCCGACGTCGGCCAGGAATTCCTTGATCGGAGTCTTGCCCGGCAGCCGTTCGTAGTGCTCGCGCCGGAAATCCTTGCTGCGCGGCAACGCGCGCAATTCGGTCAACGCGTTGCGTAGATCGGCGAGATCGAGCACCGCATCGTGGTGCCGTCCTGCGGCCGCGAGTACCTCGCGCGACTCGTCGCCGTAGTAGACGAATTCGCGGCGACATCGTTCGAAGGCCGGGACCGCCGCGGCTGCGTCGCGGGCGAGGCCGGCGTGCAGCGCGGCGAACCACAGCGACTCGAGCGCTTCGCGCGGCGGCTTGAAGCCGCGGCCGTGAATCAGGATCAGCGTCTTGCTCATGCCGGCATTCGCGCCACTACAGATCCTTGTCGTCGCGCCCGCGGCCGGTCAGAAACGAGAAGAAGCGCGTGTTCAGATCGACGCCGTAGTCGAGTTTCCACAACGCCAGCGTCAGATAGACGAACGCGATCGACACGACGGCGGCGACGCCGACCGCGCTGATGCCGGCGCCCAAGCCGACGGCGATCGCGATGAAGATGTACAGCGCCTGCGCGGGATCGTCGAGCGTGAAGCGGAACCGTACCGCCGCGACGACGCCGGCGAGGCTGAATGCGAGCGCGAGGTTGTCGTGCACGATCATCGCGATGCCGGCGACGATCACCGGCAACACCATGATGGTATGCGCGAACGATCGGTCGACGTCCTTGTCGCGCGTGGTCACGAAGTACACCCACGACACCGGCACCATCAGTAGGATCACGCAGACGATCGCTGCGGCGAGTTTGAGCGCCGACACCGGATGCGGCACCGCGGGCGCGGCTGCGGCCTGCAGCGCGTCGGCGTTCGCGTCCGCCGGATGCATCGACGCGATGCCGCCGACCGGCAAGTACTGCGCGAGCGCCGGATCGAGGTCGACGAGGAAGGTCGCGAGGCCGAACGCCGACAGGTAGAACAGCGTGATCAGCAGCAGCGGTCCCCACAGCGTCGATGCGCGGCGCATACGTCTACTCCGTCGCCGGCCAATCGCGCAGGATCGCGTCGCGGCGCGCGAGCAGCGCCTTGATCTCGTGCGAATCGAGCTGATCCTGCATCGCGGCGGCGAGCGAGCGTGCGTCGAGTGCGGCGAGCTTCGCGCGAAACGCCGGCGGCAACCTCTGCGGCGGGTTCGCGTCGTTTCGCAGCGTGGTCGAGGGGCGAAAGGCGTCGCCTTGATCGCGCAAGCGCAACTCCGTCAGCGAACGGTCGTAGCCGACATTGTCGACGCTGCGGGTTTCGTTGCCTATCAACACATCGAACGCGAGCATCAACGCGTAGTCGGCGCCGACCTCGCAGTCGTTCGGGTGCGCCAGGTTGCGTTCGCGGCGGACACGGTCGGACACCCAGTCGGGCTCGGGGACGTAGAGGATTCCGTGTTTGCCGTCGACGACCCGATCGGCGACCGGCGCGACGAAGCCGAGTTGCAGCAGGCGATCGAGCCGGTACGCGGCGATTTCGTGCCGCAGCTGATCCTTCGGTAGAGCCTCGAAACGCGCCGCGACGGAACCGTTGGGGGTTGCGAGGACGACGCCGCGCCCGCCGTTCGTCTGCGTCGTGTCGGCGCTCGCGACCGGCGCGCTCGCGAGCATCGCGGCCGTGGCGTCGACGGACGCCCATTCGCCGGCGTAACCGCCGGTCTCGGCCTCCGGCGGTGCGGCGGCCGTTGTGCCGGCGACCACGACGCGCATCGCGTCGCCTTCGATGACGAGCGCGCTCGGGTGACCGTGGTAGACGGCCTCGAGCATGCCGGTGTCGATCATCACGACGGCGCCGTCGAAGCGCGTCAGCACGCGGCCGGTGCGCGTCGGAGTGTGGCCGATGACGACGCGCTGTGCGTGCAACGCGTCGAGCACCCGGTGCAAGCGCGGCGCCTCGATCAATGCGTGGCAACGCGCGGTGCCGCGGTACCAGAGCGGCCCGACGTCGGACAGCAGCGCGGACTGCGTCTCCGCGGCTGCGGGATTCGGCGCTTGCGCGGCGGCGAGCAATTCGGCGCGGAAGAGCGTGTTCAACGCCGCGAGGTCGCCGCTCGCGACCACCGTCGGCAAGCCGCCGTGCACGAACGCGGTGCCGTTGATCACGATCAGGGCCGGATGCGTCGCGAGCCACGCGCCGTAGCGGCCGTCGGGCGCGAGCGCGGCGGCGCGTTCGGCTTGCCCCGGCAGTTCGCCGTCCGCCGCCGGCTGCGCGTTGTGCGGATCGGCGAATGCGGCCGCGTCCTCGGCGGACGCGTAGCGATCGTCGCCGGCCAGATTCATCGCTTCGTGGTTGCCGAGCACGATGTGCACGTAGCCGCCGGCGCGCGGCGCCTCTTCCTCGAGCCGCATCATCAGGTCGAGTACGGCCTTCGAATCGGGTCCGCGGTCGATCAGATCGCCGACGCTGACGAGATGCGTCGCGCCGCCGGCCCAATGCTGTGCGGCGTCGATGACGCCGACTTGCGTCAGCAATGCGACCAATTCGCGATCGGCGCCGTGTACGTCGCCGAAGGCGACGATGCGTTGCACGCCGGTCCAACGCCACGGGGTCGCCGCGTCGTCGGCGCGCGCGCCGAGCACGCCGAAGCACAGCGCCGCCAGACCGAATCGAACGCACGCGAGGGCGATTCGCCGCCGCCGCGACATCGCGCGCGGCGGCGCGGGACGGCGGGATCGCGCTTCGATGGAACGGCGCGGTGCTCTGGATGTCGCTGCGGCAGTCGTCATCGCCCCTCGGTGCGGTTGTTCAGCGGAAACACGATCAGCCGGTTTTCGCGCACGCGCCGACGTGGCGCGCGTCGAATTGCGCTCGTACCGCGGCGACCGGCTCGGGGTCGGTCGGTTTCGGCGTGTAGCCGACGATCGACAGCCACACCCCTTCGGCGAACGAGAAATGCCGCGGCGCGACGATGACCAGGCGCGGCGCGTCTGGCGGGTCGCCGCGTTCGGCGACGATCAGCGCCGCCGAGATGTCCGGCGCCTCGGCCGGACAGCGGCTGTCGCCGCCGGCACCGCGCGCGGCTTCGAGCGCCGCGAGCAAACGTTCGGCGAGCGACAGCGCGCAGCCGTCGCGCTGCGCGACGTCGAACGCGCGCGCCGCGTCGGCGACGACGGCCGCATTACGCAGCGTGTTGCCTTGCACGGAATAGCCGGGGCCTTGCACGGCGCCGGACCACGGCGGAATGGCGCTGCCCGAATACGCGCCGGCGTCGGTGCCGGTCAGCGTCGCGACGCCGTATTGCAAGTCCGGCAGCTGGCTCGCGAACCAACGTTGATAGAACGCCTGTCGATACAAATTCGGATCGGCGAGGCGCCCGAGCACCGCGGACGCCGAATCGCCGTGGGCGATCCAGTCGCGCGCCGCGTCGCGGCCGATGAAGCTCGTCTCGGCTTGCGCCGCGACCACGCCCCGGTCGGGCACGACCGCGGGCACGAATTCGATACCGATGCCGCACGTCGCGCCGGCGAAGCCGACGGCGCCGCTCGTCGGGTCGACGGCGACGATCGTGAACGTCGCCTGCGCGGTCGCGGCGAACAGTGCGAGCGCCATCGACACGGCGAGTGTCCGAACGTTTCGCATCGATCGTTGCAACATTTGACTCCCCGCCAGAGGCGCCGCGATGCTGTGCGGCCGCGGCGCAACCGATGCTCGCATAAACACCGCCGCGCCGTGCAGGCCTCGAGACCCCCGACGAGGCGCGGGGTTCGACACGAGCCACGACGTCGAACGGCCGACGCGCGAGCGACAAGAGGAGATGACGATGACGACGAACCGACCGCGCGGCATCGGCGCCGCATTCGGCGGCGTGCAGACGACGCTCGCGGAGCAGCGCGAGATCTGGCTCGAAGCGCTGCACGAAGACGCGATTTGGGAGGGCCCGACGTTCGAAACGCCGGTGTACGTCGTCGGCCGCGAGGCGACGGGCCGCTTCATGGAATTCCTGCTCGAAGTGGTGCCGCGCTTCTCGACGCAATTGATCGCGGCCTATCCGACGAGCGAGCCGGACACCGTGATCATCGAATCGACCGGGGGCGGCGACACGATCTTCGGCGGCAAGTACGAACAGCGCTACTTCTCGAAGATCACGTCGAAGGACGGCAAGGCGTTTCGGATGCGCGAGTACTGCAACCCGTTCCAGACGTACAAGGCGTTCGGCAAGGAACGTTGGGAAACGCGCTTGAACGAGATCATGCGCGCGCACAACGTGGCGTGGCCGAAGTCGCA
>DASRZO010000410.1:0-13123 GCA_035686405.1 Pseudomonadales bacterium
TTCCCATTGCGTCTGGTCGTTCGTATCGAACGTGACTTGGCCGAACCGACCTTCGCGCAGGTGGAACGGACGCACGTTGACCGTCACCGAGCCGGCCGCCGTATCGACCGACGCGAGCACGCCGCGTATGCGGTGTTCGCGGTCTTGTTCGAACTCGGGCACGACCGACAGGAACGGCTGCACCGTCACTTGCGTCGGCGCGGTCATCGAGTCGAGCGTGTTCGACGCGGCGAGATCGAAGTCGAGCGTCACCGACGCCGGAATGCCGGCGACGATGCGGATCGGTTGCGAATCCGGCAAGTCGATCGCGACTTGCAGCGTCTTCAGCGCCGCGCCGTTCGCGTCGACCGGCGCGACTTGCACCTGCGTGCCGGCTTGGTTCTGTACGACGATCTGCGCGTTCGTGAAATCGAGATTCATCACCGCGCTCGTATACGTGCCGGCGGGCACGGTCGCGATCGTGAAGAACTCGGTGACGTCGGCGACTTGGGTGAAATCGATGCGCGTCGTCAGCGGGATGGTTTCGACGGTCGTGCCGTCAGCGCGCTTGAACTGGATCGACGTCACGTCGACCGCGTACGTGACGAAATCGCCGGCGGCGTCGCGCATCGCCAACGTCACCTGGCCGGTGTCGGCCGCAGACGCCGCGGTGGAACTCCCTCCGGACCCGCCGCCGCACCCTTGCAGCAGTCCCGCGGCCAGCACGACGCCGGCCATCGCCCTCCAGCACGCGCGGCCGTAGCGGCGAACGCGTTTCCCAATCGTTCCCTGGTTCATTGCACTGTCTCCACGAGCTATTACAGGTGACACCTCTGACAACGTCCGAACCGGATTTGCGTTGACCGGGATGCGGCAATTCGTGGAACGCGTCGCAAAAGGCGGTCCGACAACCGAACGATGCCGGATCGGCAAACGTGGCCGCGTGGTGGCTCGCGCGTGCGAGCGGGACCCTCAGCCGATGCGAGCCGATTGCCCGCCGTCGACCGCGAGGCAGATGCCGGTGATGAAGCGCGCTTCGTCGCTCGCGAGGAAGAGCGCCGCGTTCGCGACGTCCCAACCGGTGCCCATCATGTGGCCGAGCGGGACTTGCGAGTTGCGTTGCGCGATGACCTGTTCGCGGTCGCGACCGGCCGCCACGTAGCCCTCGATCGCCATCGGCGTATTCATCAGCCCCGGCATGATCACGTTCGCGCGAATGTTGTATTCGGCGTTGCCGAGCGCGAGCGACTGCGTATAGGCGTTCACCGCCGCCTTCGACGTTTTGTACGCGATGATGCCGACGGAACAGACCGCGGCGATCGACGAAATGTTGGTGATGACGCCGGCGCGCTGCTCGCGCATCACCGGCAGCGCGTGCTTGCACGCGAACATCACGCTCTTCAAGTTCGTGTCCAAGATGCGGTCCCACACCTCTTCGGTCATGTTGGCGGGGCCGCGGTCGCCGGCGCCGATGCCGACGTTGTTGTGCAGGATGTCGAGCCGACCGAAGCGCTGCACGCACGCGTCGATCATCGCCGCGCAGTCCCGTTCCGAGGTGACGTCCGCCGCGTGCGCGACGCCGACGCCGCCTTCCTTCGTCACCATCGCGAGCGTGTCTTCGGCGGAATCGAGCCGCCGATCGACGAGGAATACCTTGGCGCCTTCCTGCGCAAAACGCAGCGCGGTCGCGCGGCCGTTGCCGATCGTGGCACCCGGCGTTTGGCCCGCGCCGACGATGATCGCGATCTTGCCGTCGAGTCGTCCGGTCATGTGCGCCTCCGTACCGATGCGTGAGCGATGTGGCGGGGAACGATGCGGCCGTGCCGTGCCGCGTCAGACGTCGAACGTCGGCAGGCCCGGATCCGGCTGCACGCCGAAACTGTTGAGCGCCATCGACACCAAGTTGTACTGGCCGATCGTGAAGACGATGTCCATCAGCTGCTGCGTGTTGAAATGCTTCGCCAGCCCCTTCCACGTCGCATCGCTCACGTGCGCGTCCGCGTGCAACTCGTCCGTCGCCTTCAGCAGCAGGCGGTCCTGCTCGCTCCACGACTTCGCGTCGGGTCCGACCTTGATCGCACGAATCTCGTCGTCGGTGATGTGTGCGCGGCGCGCGATCAGCACGTGCTGGCCCCACTCGTAGCCGGAGCGGCACAGGTAGCCGATACGCAAAATGACCAGCTCGCGCTCGCGGATCGGCAGCGTCGACTTTCCGAGAATGTGGTTCGCAAACACCATCCAGCGCTTCATCAGATCCGAATGGTTCGCCATCGTCTTGAAGATGTTGAGCGGCTCGCCGTCGAAGCGCCCCATCAACTCCTTCGCGGTCGCGTCCCATTGGTCGTGATCGAGCGGCTTGATTCGGGGTTCGGATACGCGCATGTCGTCGTTCTCGGTTCGGCGGTGGGGCTCGGTACTATAGCCCCGACTGCAATCACCGGGGAGCGCCATGACCGTCCGTTTCGAAACTCAGGATCGCTGCGCCATCGTCACGATCGATCGGCCCGCGGTGCGCAACGCCGTCGACGGCCCGACCGCGAAGTTGCTCGCCGACGCGTTTCGCCGCTTCGACGCCGCCGCGGACCTCGACGTCGCGATCTTGACCGGCGCCGCGAACACGTTTTGCGCCGGTGCCGATCTGAAGTCGGTGGCGACCGGCGACGGCAACCGCGTCGGGCTCGACGGCGACGGCCCGATGGGACCGTCGCGGATGTTGCTGTCGAAGCCGGTGATCGCAGCCGTCGAAGGTCACGCGGTCGCCGGCGGGCTCGAACTCGCACTCTGGTGCGACCTGCGCGTTGCCGCGACGAATGCGGTGTTCGGCGTGTACTGCCGGCGCTGGGGTGTGCCGTTGATCGACGGCGGCACGATCCGCTTGCCGCGCTTGATCGGCCACAGCCACGCGCTCGACTTGATCCTCACCGGCCGCGGCGTATCCGGCGACGAAGCGAAGGCGATGGGCCTCGCGAATCGATTGTCGGAGCCCGGCCAGGCACTCGACGGCGCTCTCGAACTCGCGCGCGCGCTCAGCCGCTTTCCGCAGCGTTGCATGCGCAGCGATCGGTTGTCGTCGTACCGGCAGTGGTCGCTCGACCTCGATGCCGCGTTGCGCGAAGAGACGTGGCTCGGCCGCGAGGTGATTCGCTCCGGCGAGACGCAGGCAGGCGCCGCGCGCTTCGCCGGCGGGGCCGGACGGCATGGGGATTTCTCGAAGCTCTGAGCGGCGGCGCAGGCTTCGGAGCGGAAGCGGCGGCCCCGCAGCGCGACTCTGCTCGCCCGTCAGGGCAGCCGCGGGCTCAGAATACGAAAGGAATAAGGAACTTGACGCTGCGCCGATAGCCGACGTATGCGTCGCCGAACTCGGCGCACATCAAGCGCTCCTCCATTCGAGCTTTGTGCCAGAACGAGATCGCGACGAGCGCCAGACCGAGTGCGTGACCGACGGTACCCCCCGCGAGCGCGGTCCCGAGCAGCGCGAGTAGGATCCCGGTGTAGATCGGGTGCGCCACGAACGCATACGGACCGCTGCTGATCAGGCGCTGATCGGCGACCACGCGCACCGTCGCACTCCAACTCGCCCCGAGTACCCGACGCGACCAGATCGCGAACGCCACACCCGCCGCCGTGAGCATCGCGCCGACGAATCCGAACCCTTCCGTCGACGGCACGATGCGCGTCGACAGCGGCGCGACATCGAACTTCTGCATGAGCGCCAGGACGAAGCCCGCGTACAACAGCAACGTATTCGGGATCGTGAACACCAAGGAGACGCTGCGCTTCGGCGCGCGCGCGCGCAGACCGTTCACCGTCCAATAGACGACCAACGTCAGCCAACAGGCGGCCACGATGTTCCAGTCGGGAATCATCCCAGACTAACGAGTCAGCAGCGTCGCAAGCGCCCCGATCGGCTGCGGCGCGTCGCCGAGCAACGCAGACGCAATCGCGCGTTCGCGCGTCGTATCGGTGCGGGTCAGCGGGCCGCGCGCATACAAACGATGATCGAGCGCGAGCCGCGCCCACAACGCGCGGCGGCCGTCGCCGCGCCGGCGGGACGTCGCGCAGCCTTCCGCCGCGAGCAGAATCGCCGAACTCGCGTGATACAGCGCGGTCGCCGCCTGGCGCACCCACAGTTCGTCCGGTTCATCGGCGGCCTCCGCGAGTTCGAGCGCGTCGCGCAGCGCCGCTCCCAACTCGGCGACGAACGGCGCCGGCAGGTCGACGCTCGCCTCCAACCGGTCGAGCAGCGCCGCTTGATACGCGCCTTGACAGCCGTTGCGCCCGATCGCGCGACGAATCGCGTCGATACCGACGATGTTCGACGTGCCTTCCCAGATCGAACCCAAGTGCGCGTCGCGCAACAGGCGCGCGTTCGCGAAGTCCTCGACGTAGCCGCAGCCGCCCCGCACTTCCATCGCGTCGCCGGTGACGCGACGCGCGTCGCGGGTCGCACGAATCTTCAGCACCGGTGTCGCCAGCCGCAGCGTTGCGCGGGCATCGTTGGCGCCATGTCTCGCGCCCTCGGACCGATCCAACGCAGCGGCGGTGAAGAAGCTCATGCTGAGCGCCTGCTCGGCGGGCAACTGCAGCTTCAACAACTGCCTCTGCGCGAGCGGCAACTCGAGCAACTGCCGGCCGAACACCGTGCGGTGTCGGTACACCTGCCATGCGTCGTGCATCGCGCGCCGCATCAGTGCGGTCGACTTCACGCCGTTCGACAGCCGCGACCAGTTGATCATCTCCGCCATCTGTTTGAAGCCGGCGTCGAGATGCCCCAACGGATACGCCAAGGCGCCGTCCATCGCGACTTCGCCGCTCGCCATCGAACGCGTGCCGAGCTTGTCCTTGAGCCGCACGATGCGATACCGGTTCGGCGTGCCGTCGTCGAGCAGCCGCGGCATCGCGAACAACCCGAGGCCGCGCGTGCCCGCCGGCGCACCATCGGGCCGCGCCAGCAGCGTCACGACGCTCGCATCGGCGTTCGAGCAGAACCACTTCTCGCCGTGGATGCGCCAGCCGTCGGCACCGCGCCGCGCCACGCTCGTCAGTGCGCCGACGTCGGAGCCGCCGGCCTTCTCCGTCATGAACTGCGCGCCCTGCCACAACTCGCTCATGTCCTGCGACAACATCCGCGGCAGGAAGCGCGCCTTCGTCGGTTCGTCGGCGAACAGGCGTATCAGGTGCGCCGCCGAGTCGGTGACGTTGATCGGACAGCCGAGGCCGAACTCCGCCTCGTTGAAGAGCAGCGTGAACGCGTGTTTCGCCACAGCCGGCAGCGCCGTCTTCCAACCGAGGATCGGCCGGTGGCTCATCGCGTGAATACCGAACTCGCCGTACGCGACCGCCTCCAGGCGCCGATACGCCGGGTGATATTCGATCCACTGCCGGTCGCGGCCGAACCGGTCGCGTTGATGCAGCACCGGCGGATGCTTGTCGGCGAGCGCCGCGCATTCGTCGAGTTCGCCGGCTGCGAGCGTGCCGAGCCGGTCGAGATAGGGTTCGAGATGCGCGCGCAAGCCGGGCTCGAGATACAGGTGGAGCAGATCGCGCAGCGCCGAATCCGCCCGATAGAAGTTCATGCCGCGCGTGTCGGGCGCGATCGCCGACGCGTCGAGGTCACGTGTGTCGTCCGCTTCATTCATCGAAGCCTCCTTCATCGAACGCCCCTTCGTCCATGTGCGCCTGCAAGCCCCGCGAACGCAGCGCTTCCAGCACTTGATGGCCCTGTTCTTCGCCGCGCATCTGCAGCACGAGATCGACGATCGCCGCGCGCACCGACGAGCTGCCGAAGGTGCGCTGCTGCGTGATGTCGATGATGTTGCTGTCGAGTTCGCCGAGCAGTTGCGTCAACTTGCCGAGCGCACCGGGCACGTCTTCGATCTCGACGCGCAACCGCACCAACCGATGGCTGCGCACCAAGCCCCGCTGCAGGATCGACGACAAGATCATCATGTCGACGTTGCCGCCGGACAGCACGACGCCGACCTTGCGGCCACGAAACCGATCGCGATCGCGCAGTACCGCGGCGAACGCCGCCGCGCCGGCGCCTTCGACGACCGTCTTCTCGATTTCGAGCAGCGTGAACATCGCGCGCTCGATGGTCGCCTCGTCGACGAGCACGATGTCGTCGACGTATCGGCGGATGAGTTCGCTCGTCAGTTCGCCCGGCGACTTCACCGCGATGCCTTCGGCGACCGTGCCGCCGCCGGGCACGCGATTCGGTAAGCGGTGGAACGACTGGTATGCGGCCGGATAGCGCTCCGCCTGCACGCCGACGATCTCGAGCGACGGCTTCACGGACTTGGCCGCGAGCGCCACGCCGGAGATCAGACCGCCGCCGCCGATCGGCACGATCAGCACGTCGAGCTCCGGCCGTTGCGCGAGCATCTCGAGCCCGAGCGTGCCCTGCCCCGCGATCACCGCGGCATCGTCGAACGGATGCACCATCGTCAGATGTCGCCGCGCGCCTTCCTCGACCGCGAACGCGCGCGCTTCGTCGAACTGCGCGCCGCGCAGCAGAATCTCGGCGCCGTGCACGCGCGTCTGCTCGACCTTCGCGTTCGGCGTCGTGCGCGGCATGACGATGCACGTCGGAATGCCGAGGCGCTTGCCGTGATACGCAACCGCTTGCGCGTGGTTGCCGGCCGACATCGCGATCACGCCGCGACGGCGCTCGTCCGGCGTCAGATCGAGCAGCCGGTTCAACGCGCCGCGCTCCTTGAACGACGCGGTGAACTGATGGTTCTCGAACTTGAGGTACAGCTCGGCGCCGGTTTGCGTCGACAACGTCCGCGAGTGTTCGAACGGCGTGACGACGATGTCGGCGGCGATGCGTCGCTGCGCGCGTTCGATGTCGGCCACGATCACGGTCATCGCCGAGTCGCCGGAACGAAATGGCCGATCAGTATACTTAAAGCCGATGCGCAACCTCCTGATCGTCTACCACAGCCAAACCGGCCGCACCGAAGCGCTCGCGCGCGCGGCGTACGACGGCGCACGCGATCCGATGATCGAAGCGGTCGACGTGCGTTTCCTGCGCGCCGCGGTCGCCGGTGCCGACGATCTGCTATGGGCGCACGGCTTGTTGCTCGGCACGCCGGAGAACTTCGGCTACATGTCGGGCGCAATGAAGGACTTCTTCGACCGCACGTTCTATCCGGTCGAAGGCCGCATCCAATCGCTGCCGTACGCGCTCTTCATCAGCGCGGGCAACGACGGCTCGGGCGCGATCCGCGCGGTGCGGCGCATCGCGAACGGCTATCCGCTCAAAGAAGTGCAGGAGCCGATCATCGTGCGCGGCGAAGTGACGCAGGCGGCGCTCGAGCAATGTCGCGAGCTCGGTCTCGCGTTGGCGGCCGGTCTGGACGCCGGCGTGTTCTGACGCGACGTCCGTTAGGTCGCGCCGTTCGCGGTGCGCGGTTCGACGTGCAGTGGGGTGCGCGTCGAGTGCAGCATCCGCGTCACCCACACATACGCTGCCCCGGCGACCAACACGTTCGCGACCGCCGCGGCACCGAAGATCCCTTGATAGCCGAACCAGCGGTCGCCGAGGACGGCGAGCGGCACGTAGATCACGAACATCCGCGTCAACGTCAGCGTCAACGACGGCAACGGTTTGCCGAGCGCGACGAAGCACGCGCCGCTGACCATCGACACACCCATCGTCGAATAGCTGAGCGGCACGATCAGCAAGTAGTGATACGTCGCGTCGACGACCGCCGGATCGTTGTTGATCAACGCGACGATCGCGCGGCCGAGCAGCGCGAGCACGGCGAACACGAACACGCCGTATGCAAAGGAGAATCGGTACCCGAACGACAATGCCGCATCGATGCGATCGGGCTTACCGGCGCCCCAGTTCTGCCCGACCATCGGCGAAATGCTGGCCGACAGCGCCATCAGGATCATCGTCGCGAGCGACTCGATGCGCACCGCGACGCCGTATCCGGCGACGACCGCGTGACCGTGCTTCGACAGCAGTCCGAATACCACGCCCATCGACACGGGCCCGACCAGGTTCGTCATGATCGACGGCACGCCGATGCGCAGCACCTCGCCCCACGACTTCAGGATTTCGTGCCACTCGCCCAACGGCTGAATCATGCCGCGACGCATCAGGACGTAGCCGGTCGCGAGCAGCGTGATGAATCGCGACGTGACGAACGCCCAGGCGGAACCGGTGTAGCCGATGCCGTCGGTCAGGCCCGGGACGCCGAAGATCAGTGCCGGCGCGATGATCACCTGCAGCGCGGCGCCGCCGGTCATCAACATCCCCGGAACCCGCGCGTTGCCGAGCGAGCGCAGCATCGACATCGACACCATCGGCAGCGCGAAGAGCGGCAAGCCGATGAACCAGACGTTCATGTATTGCGTGACCATCGGCAGGATGACGGCGTCCGCGCCCATCGCGCGAAAGAACCGCTCGCTGAAGATCCGGCCGAGTACCGCGAGCGTGACGACGAGAATCGCCACCAACAGCAGCGTGTGCGTGCCGAGCACGAACGCGCGCGACCGATTGCCGCTGCCGAGCGCGCGCGACATCAGCGACGTGGCGCCGACGCCGAGCCCCATCGACACCGACGACAGCCCCATCACCACCGGGAACGAGAAGCTGACCGCCGCGAGTTGTTGCGTGCCGATCCAGCCGATGTAGACCGTGTCGATCATCGACGCGAGGATCATCGAGGAGATGCCGAGGAACATCGGGACGGTCAGGCGCATCAAGTGGCGCCCGACCGGCCCGGCGGTCAGATCCTCGGAGTTGTTCACGCAAATTCCCGGCTGCGGCGAATCGAGTATTCTACGGCTTCGCGAAGCATCGCTCTCAATCGTCGAAGAAGGTCGTGACGAAAGACGCATCCGCCCGCACCGCCCGCATCGTCCATTCGATCGCCGAAGTCCCCGCCGCGGCGTGGAATGCCTGCGCGAATCCGGGCGGCGCGATCCCCGACAATCCGTTTCTCGATCACGCATTTCTGCACGCGCTCGAGGCGAGCGGCAGCGCGACCGCGCGCACCGGCTGGCAACCGTTCCACGTCGTGCTCGAAGACGCGGGCCGCATCGTCGGCGTCGTACCGATGTACCTGAAGAATCATTCGCGCGGCGAATACGTATTCGACAGCGCGTGGGCCGACGCGTGGCATCGCGCCGGCGGCAAGTACTACCCGAAGCTGCAGATCAGCGTACCGTTCACGCCGGCGACCGGGCGCCGACTGCTCGCGAACCCGGCGGCCGGCGCCGACGTCGAGACGCATCTGATCGCCGCGTGCGTGCAAGTGGCGCGGCAAACCGAAGTCTCGTCGCTGCACGTGACGTTCCTGCCGGAAGAACAATGGCGCGCGCTCGGAGAGGCCGGCCTCCTGCAGCGCGTCGATCAACAGTTCCACTGGCAGAACCACGGCTATGCGACGTTCGACGATTTCCTGGGCGAGCTCGCGTCGAAGAAGCGCAAGAACCTGAAGCGCGAGCGGCGTGAAGTCGTCGAGAACGGTATCGACATCGAATGGGTCACCGGTTCCGACCTGCGCGAACACCACTGGGATGCGTTCTTCGCCTTCTATATGGATACCGGCAACCGCAAATGGGGCAGCCCGTATCTGACGCGCAAGTTCTTCAGTCTCGTCACCGAGTCGATGGCCGATCGCATCCTGCTCGTGATGTGTCGCCGCAACGGCCGCTACATCGCCGGGGCGTTGAACTTCATCGGCAGCGACGCGTTGTACGGGCGCAACTGGGGTTGCCTCGAAGACCACCGCTTCCTGCACTTCGAAGCGTGCTACTACCAGGCGATCGACTTCGCGATCGACCGCAAGCTCGCGCGCGTGGAAGCCGGCGCCCAAGGGCCGCACAAGGTCGCGCGCGGTTACGTGCCGCAACCGACCTACAGCGCGCATTGGATTGCCGATGCGGGCTTTCGCGACGCGATCGCCCGCTATCTAAAGGACGAACGCGCGTACGTGCAGCAGGACATCGACTACCTGAACGAGCACACGCCGTTCCGCGCGAACCTCGAGATCGCTCCGCTCAGCGCTGCTTCAGCAGATCCCGAATCTCGGTGAGCAGCACTTCCTCGGGCGGCGGCGGCTTCGGCGCTTCGGGTTTCGCCGCTTCTTTCTTTTGCAGGGTGTTGATCGCCTTCACCAACATGAAAATCGCGAACGCGATGATCGTGAAGTCGACGACCGATTGGATGAACTTGCCATAGCTCCACAACACCGCCGGTGCCGTTCCGGACGCCTCCTTCAACGTCACGGCGAGCGTGCTGAAATCGACCCGGCCGAGCAGCAGGCCGATCAGCGGCATCAGCATGTCGCCGACGAACGACGACACGATCTTGCCGAATGCGCCGCCGATGACGATACCGACCGCCAGATCGATGACGTTGCCGCGCATCGCGAACTCTTTGAACTCGGACATGAGTGACATGCGACCCTCCAAAAGACCGGTGTGCCAAGGCTCTCTCCCCGGCGGCTATATAGCATTGGCCCGACGCGCACACAATCGCGCGCGCGTGTCGTCGGACATCCGCCAACGAGCGTAGTGAGGCGATCGGAAAACGTACTCGAAGCGAGTCGCAACTCAGGCGACTCGATCTGCCGTAGAGCCAAGCCGACGACGCGGGCCTACAGGTAGCCTTTCACCTGCGCGAGATAGCTCTTGATGCGCGCGACGTTCTGCGGACCCATGCGCAACAATTGCTTTTGCAACGGCTTCAATCGTTCGAGCCGCGGATCGGCGTACTCGTAGTACACCTTCGGCTGCACCAATTGCACGTCGCCCTGCAGATCCGGCGTCGCCAACGCGACGTCGATCCCCGCGCGCACCGTCGCGATCGGATCGGGATTCAGTTGACCGAGTTCCTTCAGTGCCGACACCAACAACGGCGACAAGGTGCGCAGCAACGCGACCGCGCGTTTCGGATCGACGCTGATCGCGACGTCGACGAACTTGTCGAAGCGATGATAGCCGTCGGGGTCGGCGACCCAGCCGTCGCCGTTTTGGATCACCGGGTATTTGGCATCGGGCGCGAGGAACGCGAGCTGTTTGCGCGGGTAGTCGCCGAGGCGCGCATTGTCCGCGACGACCGCGAAGCGGCGCACCAGATCGTCCTGTTTCAGCCACTCCGACATTTCCGGCGAGAGCGCGCTGACTTGCTCGCGCACGTAGTCGTCGCTCGAGTCGAGCGGCGGCAGCACTTGCCGTTGTACGTCCGGCGTCGCTGGTGTCTCGCCGTCTTCGACCGGCTTCGGCGTTTCCGTCTCGACCGGCTGCTGTTTGACCGGCGCCGGCTGCGTCGGCGGATTCGCGCTCTGCCACCACCACAAGCCCGCACCGATCGCGAGAACCACCACAGCTACGATCGCCATGATCACGCGCGCTTGCATCGACACCTCCAGGCCGTTCGCCAATCCGTTGGACCTTCGCGGACCTCGATCGAAGCGGACACCTCGTTCGCTTCCGCCGACAGCTTCGACCATTTGCCGCTGCGCGGTTCCGTCCGCGCAAGCGTATCGTGCCATGAAATCCATTATCATTTCCCGCTTTTACGAAGACTGCGACATGAGTTCAGCTGCAACGCCGCGCACCGACATCCGCTTCGTGTTGGACGGCAGCATCGCGATCGGCAGCGAAGTGATGATCGGCGGTTGGCTGCGCAGCCTGCGCGTCTCGAAGGGCGGCTTCGCATTTCTGTCGGTCAACGACGGTTCGTGTTTCGCTTCGCTGCAGGTGGTCGCCGCGGCCGCACTGCCGAACTACGAAGCGGATATCGTGACGCTGACGACCGGTTGCGCGATCGAAGTGCGCGGCACGATCGTCGCGTCGCAGGGCAAAGACCAAGATTGCGAAATGCAGGCGACCGGCGTGCGCCTGCTCGGCGCGATCGACGATCCCGAGACGTATCCGATCGCGAAGAAGCGCCACACGTTCGAATATCTGCGCACGGTCGCCCATTTGCGCCCGCGCACGAACACCTTCGGTGCCATCGCTCGCGTGCGCAATTCCATCACGCAGGCGGTGCACCGCTACTTCCACCAGCACGGCTTCGTGTGGGTCAACACGCCGATCATCACCGCCAGCGATTGCGAAGGCGCGGGCCAACTCTTCCGCGTCAGCACGCTCGATGCCGCGAATCCGCCGCGCAACGCGTCCGGCGTCGACTTCGAGCAAGATTTCTTCGGCCGGCAGACGTATCTGACGGTGTCGGGGCAACTCAACGTCGAGAGCTATTGCCTGGCGCTCTCGAAGGTCTACACGTTCGGCCCGACGTTCCGCGCGGAAGACTCGAACACGAGCCGCCACCTCGCCGAGTTCTGGATGATCGAACCGGAAGTCGCATTCGCCGATCTATCGGCGAATGCCGATCTCGCCGAAGACTTCCTGAAGACCGTTTTCAAAGACGTGCTCGCCGAGCGAGCCGACGACATGGCGTTCTTCGTCGAGCGTATCGACAAGGATGCCATCGCGCGCCTCGAACACCTGATCCGCACGCCGTTCGTGCGGATGGACTACGGCGAAGCCATCGCGATCCTCGAACGCTCCGGCGAGAAGTTCGAGTTCCCAGTGCAATGGGGGCTCGATCTGCAGTCGGAGCACGAGCGCTATCTGACCGAGCGCCACGTGCGCGGTCCGATCGTGGTCGTGAACTATCCGAAGGACATCAAGGCGTTCTACATGCGCCTCAACGACGACGGCCGCACCGTCGCCGCGATGGACGTGTTGGTGCCCGGGGTCGGCGAGATCATCGGCGGCAGTCAGCGCGAAGAACGCCTCGCCGTGCTCGATGCGCGCATGGCCGAGCACGGACTCGGTGACGAACTGTGGTGGTATCGCGACCTGCGCCGTTACGGCACGGTGCCGCACGCGGGTTTCGGCCTCGGGCTCGAGCGCCTCGTGCTGTACATGACCGGCATGGAGAACATCCGCGACGTCATCCCGTTCCCGCGGGTACCGCACAGCGCGAATTTCTGAGGGATCCGGCGCGGGATTAGCCAATACCGCGGCGGCACCGCGGTGGACCACGGGAGAGACGCTCACACACGATGTTCCGTTCGCTGTTCAGGCTTCGTACGTTCCTCGCGAAATACCGCGGCCTGCTCGCGATCGGCGTGTTCGCATTTCTCATCGCGCGAATCCTCGAAGCCGCGGC
>DASRZO010000411.1:0-20643 GCA_035686405.1 Pseudomonadales bacterium
TCCAAGGCATTGTTCCTGCCGGCGCGGATCGAGCGCGACGCGAACGTCGCCGGCAATCGCCGCAGCTATCGTCTGCTCGCCCTACATCAACTGAGCTACCGCGAATTCGGTACGTTCGAGTTTCGTCTTGCCGCGGCATTCGAACGATCAGGCACGTTGCGCCGCTTCGCGGACGCATCGAGCGCACAAGCCGTATTGACGCGCGAATCGGATTTCGACGCGCTCTATCGCTGCTTCGCGCTGCCGTCGCTCGCGCGCACGCTGTTCGCATTGATCGAGGCGCACCGAGTCGACGTGCGAATGATCGCCGCTTACCCGGGCGTCCGCGCGGACCACGCGCGCGCGGCGGAGTCGGAGCTGACCCGGCGTCCGCCCCTCGATGCGGTCGTCGGCATTCACGACGTGTTGGAGGCGCTGGTCCGCTTCACGTTGGGGGCACCGGCGGCCGTGCTCGCGGCGATCGACGCGACCGGTGCGTTGCCCGACGTCCTGCGACCGGCCGCCACGGTGCGCGCCGTGGATGCCGACGTCTACACGACAATCGATGCGGTCGCGGCGACGTACGCGGCGCTCGACGCGTACGGTCTAGTCCCGATGTTGATCGACGTCCAGGGCACGGTCGACGAAGCGGCACTGGACATCGAGACGCCGTCGTTCCGCGGCGTACCGCCGCTCGAATGGCTGCAGCGGGAAGATCGCCTCGACGATTGGCTGGAGGAACTCGAAGGCCTCGACGCGACGCTCGCGACGGCTGCGATCGACGCGCCGGCCGACTCGGCCGACGGTAGCGCCGAGCGCCCGCCGGGCGTCGACGTGCGCCGGCTCACCGACGAGCGCGACACCCTGGCGCGCCGCATCGAGATGGAACGCACGACGATTCGCCACGCACTCGGCCACGACGACAAGCCGGCGAGCATCAGCTTTCTGTACGACGAGTGGGACTGTCACGCACAGCGCTACCTGCGCGGTTGGTGCCGGCTGTACGAGCGGCGCGCCGACGCCGGCGACGCGGCGGCGGTGGTCGAATTACTCGCGCGCATCGCACCGCACGAAGAACGTGTGCGCCGGCAATTTCGGCAGCTGCCGCTGCAGGCGTATCAACGCACGCGGCGCGTGCTCGACGGCGAGGAGCTCGATTGGGAGCGCACGCTCGACTACCACGTCGACCTCAAACGTCGTGCGGTTCCGGACGAGCGCGTGTATCAACGGCGCGATCGGGTGACGCGCGACGTCGCGGCCGCCTTTCTGATCGATCTCTCCGCGTCCACCGACGATCCTGTCGTGAAACCGGAACCGACGCCGATCGGCGACGACGATGACGATCCGTTCTGGCAGCCGAGCCGCATCGACCGCGACACGCCGCCGCCGCGGCGCATCATCGACGTACTGCGCGATTCGATCGCGTTGATGGCGCGTGCGCTCGACAGCCACGGCGACGCCTACGGCGTGTTCGGTTTCTCCGGGTACGGCCGCGACTGCGTCGAGTACTACGTCGCGAAGGAATTCGGCGACGCGCTGCGCGGCGTGAGCCTCAAGGCGCTCGTTGGCATGCGCCCGCGCCGCAGCACGCGCATGGGGCCGGCGATTCGCCACAGCGCGATGAAGCTGGCGCGTACCGGCAGCGCACTCAAAGTGTTGATCGTGCTATCGGACGGTTTTCCGCAGGACTGCGACTACGGCCCTGACCGCAGCGATCACGAATACGGCGTTGCAGACACGGCGAAAGCGCTCGAAGAGGCCGCTCGCGCCGGCGTACAGACATTTTGCTTGACGGTCGACAAGTCGGGGCACGACTACCTGAAGCGGATGTGCCCCGACGATCGCTACATGATCATCGAGGAGATCGAAGCGCTCCCCGATGCGTTGACGAAGGTCTATCAGAAGCTGACGGCCTGACCGCGAATCAGTCGTCGGTCGCGCCGAGCAAGCTCAGCAGGCTCGTGAACAGGTTGTAGATCGAGACGTACAGGCTCACGGTCGCCCGGATGTAATTCGTCTCGCCGCCGTTCACGATCTGGGCGGTTTCGAACAGGATCGCGGCGCACGCAAACAGCACGATGCCGACCGAGATCGCGAACGACAGACCGGAGATGTCCGCAAAGTACGCGAGCAAGATCGCGCCCATCAGGACGAAAAAGCCGGCGACCAAGAAGCCGCTGAGGAAACTGAAATCCTTCCGCGTGACGACCGCGTACGCCGACAGGCCGATGAAGGCGGCCGACGTCAGCGCCAGCGCCTGGCCGACGAGCACCGGGCCGTGGGGCAACTTCAGATAGAGCGTCAGCATCGGTCCCAGCGTGTAACCCAGGAAACCGGTGAACGCGAAGACGGCGAGCAAGCCCCACGCGCTGTTCGCCAGCCGGTGCACGACGAACAGCAGCCCGAAGAACCCGATCAGCGTCGGGAAGAATCCGAGGCACGGCGCCTGGACCGCCACCGCTCCGTACGCGACGAGCGCGCTGAGCCCCAGCGTCATCCCGAGCAGCAGGTACGTGTTACGCAGCACACGATTGATTTCGAGCACGCGCGGTCGCGAACCCACGCCGGCGTTCGAGCGGATCGGTTCCAGAGCGGCCATGTGTTACCTCCGGTGACGAAAATCCAAGGCTTCTTATATACGGATATCGATCGTGTAAGGCAATCCGATCAGATGTGCGAACCACTACGCGTTAGTCACCGTGACCGTGCTGCGAGCGGGTCGGGTATCATCTCATCGATTAGCCGGTTTGGGGCTTATGGTGGCGCACGACCAGATCAGAGACGCATTGCTCGCTCGCAAAGACGAACTGCTGGAGCGGCATAGCCGCATTTCCCGGAAAACCCGCCATCGCGACGAACCGCTGCCGCAGGACTTCGCCGAGCAGGCGGTCGAGCTCGAGAACCAGGAGTTGCTCGAAGCGCTCGACGCGGAGGTCGCCGAGGAGTTGCGGCAGATCCAGCGCGCCCTGGCACGGATCGAGTCCGGCGACTACGACTACTGCACGGGCTGCGGCGAGCATATCCCGCCGGCGCGGTTGCAAGCGCTGCCGACCACGAGCTTGTGCGTCGACTGCGCCACCGAGGCCGAACGACGCTGACGGCGGCGCGCTAATCCGGCTCCATCAACAACTCGTAGCAGCGCACGCGTTGCCGAAACTCGTGCGTGATACTGACGACGACGAGCTCCTCGGCCCAGCATTCCGCAGCGAGTTCGGCCAACTGCCGCTTCACGACCGCCTTGGTCCCCAGGATTTGATGTTCGCGGCGCGCTGCGATTCGTTCGCGCTCGGCCGGCGTCATCTCGTACGCGCGCACTTCTTCCGGCGAAGGAAACGGACCGAACTCGCCGCGTTCGACGCGCAGCCGCCAGAGGTCGCGAGCCTGCGCCATGACTTGCGCTTCGGCGTCGGTGTCGGCGCATAGCACGAACACACCGAGATTGATGCGCGGCGCCGGGCACGCCTCGGACGGTCGAAACGTGTCGCGGTAAACGCGACAGCAGTCGCGCGCTGGGTGCGGCGAAATGAAATGCGCGAACGACAGCGGCAAACCGAAATGCGCTGCGAGACGCGCGCCGTCTTCGCTCGACGCCAGCATCCACAGCTCGGGTGTCGTCTCCGGCGCCGGCGTTACACGCACCGCGCCGAGTGCCTCCGTGTACGGCGGCGCACCGCGCAACCACGCCTGCAGATCGGCGAGCTTCGCCGGGAAATACTCGATCCCGATCTTCGACCCGTACGCGAGTGCAACTGCCGTAATGCCGTCGCTGCCCGGTGCGCGGCCGACGCCGACGTCGATGCGGCCGGGGTACAGCGTTTCGAGCAAGCGGAAATTCTCGGCGACTTTCAGCGGGCTGTAGTGCATCAACATCACGCCGCCGGAGCCGACGCGAATGCGCGTGGTATGCGCGGCGACCGCGCTGATCAGGACCTCGGGCGACGAACCGGCGAAGCTCGCAGAGCCGTGATGCTCCGCGACCCAGTAGCGGTGATAGCCGAGCTTCTCGGTGATTTGCGCGAGCTCGATCGTTTCGCGCAAAGCCTGCGCGGCCGTGCCGCCGCTGCGGATTGGACTCTGGTCGAGCACGGACAATTTCATGTGCGGCGGGTGATGCGATGGTTCGGTGAGCCGCGGATCATAGCCGTGGTGCCGTCGCGCCATCGAGGGTAGATTGACCGGCCACATCGCGCCGGCCGTCTGCACAACCGCAGCGAGGCCGGCCACACACTGCGGCTCGATCGGGGGCATCGATGCGGATTCTGCGTTGGCTCGGCAAATTCCTGTTGAGCGTGATCGCCATCGTCGTCGTGATCGCCGTGGTCGTGCTGGTCGCTGCGCGCTTTCACGACGGTCCGCTCGGCATCGTCGCCGGCGGACCGTTCAAGTCCGGCGAGACCGTCGACTCCCCGTCCGAGCCGGATTGGAGGTTCGTTCACGACGTACCGACGGTCGAGTTCCAGCTGTTGTCGCCGCAACGATCGCGCACGACGTGGATCCTCGAGATCGACGGCAAGATCTACATCCCGAGCGGTTACATGAACTCGACCCTCGGGCGAATCTGGAAACACTGGCCGATCGAAGCAGAACGCGATGGCCGTGCACTACTGCGGGTCGACGGCAAGATCTACCCGCGTCAGCTCGTACGAATTCAAAGCGGCGACATCGTCGGGCGGCTCACCCAAGAGCTGTCCCGAAAATACGGGGCGCCGGCGACGCCCGCGGCGGTCGAGTCGGGGAACCTATGGCTATTCGAGCTGACGCCGCGCCCGGCGGGCTGAGGCGCCGAAGTGACTGCTTTCACAGACAATTTTCCGCCACCGGGCGGGGCTGAAACGGCGGCGGGCGGGGATGAAAATCCATTAGTTCTCCATCAACCTCCCAATTTTTGCTCAGTAATGGCGGGTAACTTGGTTCCCCAGCGGCTGCCTCTAGGACGATCCAGCGAAACCGTTCGACCCTAGAGAGTCTCCGGTCTCTGCGCTTAGAGGCAGTCGCGCCACCCCCCTCCTCCCAGCCCTTCGTACTTCGTCACCGATACAGCGGTGACTTGCGTTTTACAGCCCTAGGACAGGGAATCAGCGTCGCTCGCGGCGAGCGCGCCGCCGAGATCGCCGCACCGCAGTGCCGTCGGCATGTCGGAGGACCTAGGTCGGGACGTGCGTCGTCGTGACTTCGGCAAGCAACCGGTCGTCGTCGCCCCACACTTGCGTCCGCACGACCGTGATTCGACGCCCGACGCGCACCGGCGTTGCGACGCCGCGAATCGTTCCGCCTTGTTGGTTGGCGAGCATCACGGCGTGCAAGTCGACGCCGACCAAGAACTTCCGCTCGCCGGTCTTCGCTTCGTAAGCGCGATTCGCCGCGCCGGTGGAGATGTTGTCCGCCAACGAGATGATCACGCCGCCGTTGATGTTGCCGGTGGGGTTGCAGTGGTGCGGCTCGATGCGAATCACCGCGCTCACTTCGCCGTCGACGCCGCCGTGTTGCATGCCGATGTACTGATCGAACGTCACGTGCGCGCGCCGTCGTCGCGCCGCGTCGCCGCGCGCGCGATCGTCTCGATGCAAATGGCCGACAACGCCGCGCCGTAGTCGAGATCGATGTTCGCGAGCGTGTCCTTCGTGTCGTGGTACCCGCTGCGGTTGATGTCGTAGTTCTCCATCATCAACACGCACGGCGCGCCGATGTCGGAGAAGATCTGAACATCGGTATTGAACAGAGAACTCTGGGGGTTGTCGGTCGTACGCACTTCGCCGTCGAGAATCGGATGCAGCGCCGTCTTCGGTAACGTCGCGGCATCCGCGCTGCGAACACCGGCCGTGCAGCCGGCCCGTTCCCGCTGACGATTCCATCGAGCCGCACCGGCATTCCACACCAAGTTCGCCAAATGCGCTTCGTACGCGAGGCCGAGTGACGCCGTGCTGCGGCCCGGCGAGATCTGGAAAATGTTGCGAGCGCTGTCGCGATTGTGGGCGATCATGTCCATCACCAACACGCCGGCCATTCGCACGTTCGACAGATCGATCGAGCGTTCACCGACGCGCAGCCGCAACGTCCGCTCGACGACCGCTTGGCAGAACGCGCGCGCCCCCATGCAATCGGACGGAAACTCCTCGCCGGTCAGATGCAACAGCCACACGTCGCGTTCGAGCTTCCCTTGCTTCGCCAAGTCGAGAAACACCGGCGCCGCGAGCAGCAACGTCGCAGTCGCCGACGCGTTGTCGTCGGCACCTTCGGCGGCGATGCGCGCGCCGGTACCGCCGCGCGCCGTTTCATAGACGTCTTCCATATACGCGGTGTCGTAGTGATCGCCCATCACCACCGCTTGCGAGCGATCCTTGCCGGGAATCACCAACATGATGTTGCGCTCGACTTCGACGCCGGTCTGGTTCGCGACCCAGCCGCCAAAATCGAGATATTCGAAGTCCGTCCGCCACTCGAACGGTAAGTCGCCGACTTCGGCGATGCCTTCCATTCCGGCGGCCGCGATCGCCTTCTTGTATTCGGCGATCAAGTATTCGCCGAGCGCGTACAGGTCGCGCTTCGGGTGCGCGAGCCGCTGCTGCGTGGCCGCGTCGTCGACGACGTCGGAATTCGATTTGTTGACGAATTCGCCGCGCGACAACACGCCGAGGTAGCGCCAATACGCCTCCTCGTACGCGCGCGTGGCGGTACGCCCGTATGTGATTGCCTTCGGCAGACGCGCGCCGTTTCGCGTCACCTTGCGGCTCAACGCCTTCGTTAGGCAGTCCGCAATGTCCGCGGTCTCGCAACGCTCCGCCAACAATTCGAGCCAGCGGTCGAAGTCTTGCTTGTCCTGCGCGACACGCAGCATCTGTTCCGCGAACGAGCGCGGCAGTCGTCCCCGCCACCGATCTGCCATGTCGAACACGTTCACGACGTTGAGCGCCGTCTGATACCGGTAGTGATCGTGCGTTCGATCGATACCCCGCACGGCAGCGATGAATTCGCGACGTTGCTGCACGCGCGGATACAGCTCGACCGGACGCTCGTACGCACGCGCGTCCACGTCGTAGGCCGTCATGTATCCCGGCAGGTCGACGTCCAACAGCTGCGTGGTGTCGCTCTCCGGCGACCACCGCGCCGCGAGCGGACGTTGCCAATACACTTCGTGCCGGCCGACGCGCATCGCCGGAAAGTGAAACTTGTACATGAACGCGCCGCCTTCGAGGATGCGGTCGGCGGCGCGGCGAAGATCGGGCCGCGCTGCGTTCGGGCCGTCGAGGATCAACTCGCCGTCGAGACTCCAGATCTGGCAATTGCGCGCCATCGGCTTGTGGTACAGGTCGAGATCCTCGAGCTTCGTGCTGAACAACGTGGTCGCGATGCTGCTGATGTGCGCACCCTTCGCTGCCGCGTCTTCGTCGCGCGGCAACCGCTCCCAGCGATGCGTACGCGCGTACTCGTTGAGGATCACTTCGCCGCCGGCGTCCGCCGCGACGCCGCCCGGTTTCACGTGGCGCAGCCAACCGTATTGCGGCACGCGTAGTCCCCAGCTTTCGTGGCGCCCGACGAGGCGCAGTAACGAATACTGGATCGCAAGCGGATAGTGCGTACTCGCGCGGTGATAGATCGGCATGCCCCAGAACACGAGACTGAACGGGCTCGGCAGCAATTCGAGGCGTCCTTCGAGATACGCGCGCCTGGCCGCCGCCGGTAGATCGGAGAACGGACGAAACGTCAGCAAATACCGTATGCGGCCGAACTGCGCGTCATCGTCGACGACGAAGCGACGCGCCCACGTCGGCAATTCACCCGTCGCCCATTGCGGATACCGGCGTTCCAGTTTCGCCGGCAGGATGCGAAACCCCGCGCGATACAGCGATTCCGCATCGTTCGCGTTCTCGCCGAACACCTGCGCGAGCAATCCGCCGATGACGGCGCGCGACGACCGCGCCGGTCGCTCCGTCTCCGGGTCCGAATAGAAGCTCCGCCAAAACGCGCGCTCCGGACCTTGCTCGCTCGCACCGAACAGCGTCCAGTGCAAGCGGCCGCGATCGTTCTGCGTCTTCGAGAGCGACAACGCGAGCAACAAAACGTGGCGTCGACGAGCCAACTCGGCCGCGTGCCGGCCGAGTTCGTCGGACCAGAACGGATTACCCTTCAGGTTGCGCGCGTCCGGTCCGCCGACGTGCACCGTCGAAGTGTCCTTCGCGAAACGAACGAGGTGATTCATCACCTCGGTGGCGACGTCGTGCATCCCGTTCTGCAATTGGTGAGCCTCTTCGACCTCGCTGACGCGCCATCCGTACGGGTCTGCTTCGTCGAACAACGTGGTGTCGAGTTCGCCGCACAGCGTGCGACCGAGCCGCGGCGGCGGCATGAATTCCGAATACGCCGGCAACGCGAACCGTCCCGCGCCGGCGAACCACGGAAAGCCGTCGGTCAGCGCGCGCCAGCCGTTGCTCACGCCGGTTCTCCGTCATTCGCGCGTAGCGACAGCAGCCGCTTCAATTCTTCGAGTTCCCGCTCGAGCAGCTCGATGCGCGACTCGAGATCGGACATCCGATCGACGCGCGCGCTCGGCGCCGCTGCCGGCCGCTCCGCCGGAGCCGAGTCGATCGGCCCGCCGAGCAGATGCATGTATTCGAAGTCGCGTCGCCCGGGCGTCATCGGCAAACGCGCGACCAACGCCCCCTCGGCGCGCTCGATTAAACCCGTCAGCGTCGCTTCGACGGCGGAATTGTCGGCGAACTCGTGCAGCCGGCCGCTGCGTGCGCGCAACTCGCCCGGCGTCTGCCGACCGCGTAGCAGCAACAACGTCATGACCGCGAACTCGGCCTCGTCGAGCTGTTGTTCCGCGAACGGCGTGTTGCAGAAACGCTGTTTGTATTTGACGACCCGGCCGCGAAAGTTCTCCTCGCTGCTGACGAGGTGCTTCTCTTCGAGTTGCCGCGCGGTGTGCTGCACCGTGCCCTGATCGAGGGTCAGAACCGGCTCGCGGCTCGACTTCTGATTGCACGCGAGCGTCAGCGCATTCAACGTCAGCGGATATTGTTCCGGCGTGATCACCGATTTCTCCATCAGAGAACCGAGCACGCGCGTTTCGTTCAGCGTGAGTTCGATAGCCAAAGGGGCGAATCCGGAAGCGGCGTTGCGGCAGTGTAGGAAAACGCGCCGCCGGTGTCTGCGCTGGGAGCTCGCGCGGTCGGACGGCCGCTAGCGACTTGGCCGGTACGCCACTACCATCGAGGCCATCCACCATCGACGGCATCCGCCCGGAACCGGGAGACCTGCATGAACGATCACGTCCGCATCGCCAATTGGCTCGACGCGTCGCGCGCCCTGCACTCCGAGACGGTCGCACTGCGGCGCGCGATCCATCGCGAGCCGGAGCTCGGCCTGTCGACGCCGCGCACGCTCGCGAAAGTGCGGGAGGCGCTGGCCGGGTTGCCGTTGCGGTTCAAAACGGGTCCGTCGACGACCGGACTCATCGCGATCCTCGACGGCGCGCGCCCCGGCCGCACCGTGCTACTGCGCGGCGACATGGACGCGCTGCCGATGCCGGAAGACACGAACCTCGACTTTCGCTCGACGATCGACGGCGCCATGCACGCGTGCGGGCACGATGCGCACACCGCGATGCTGGCGACTGCGGCGAAGGTCCTGTGCGGCGTACGCGAGCGTCTCGCCGGCCGCGTGCTCTTCATGTTTCAACCCGGCGAAGAAGGCTTCCACGGCGCGCGCCACATGATCGACGACGGGTTGCTCGACGATCCGGCGCCCGACGCGGCATTCGCGATTCACATCGCGCCGAACGCGCCGGCCGGCATGTTGTCGTCGAAAGCGGGTCCGCTACTCGCGTCGGCCGACCGGTTGAAGATCGAGGTGCACGGCCGCGGCGGCCACGCCTCGATGCCGCATCAAGCGCTCGATCCGATTCCGGTCGCCTGCGAAATCGTCACTGCACTGCAGACGTGGGTGACACGACAGATCGACGCGTTCGATCCGGTCGTCGTGACGATCGGCAAGATCGACGGGGGCTCCACCGATAACGTCATACCCGAGAGCGCGCGGCTGACGGGCACGATTCGTTCCGTATCCGAAGCGTCGCGCACGAAGATACACGCCGGCGTCGCCCAATTGGCCGAACACATCGCTCGAGCTCACGGCGCCGTGGCGAAGACGCACGTAGAGCGCGGCTTTCCCGTCACCGTCTGCGACGCGCGCGCGGTCGACCTCGCCGGCCGCGCCATTTCGGATCTGTTGGGACCGCACGCCTGGCAGACGATGCAGAAGCCGATCATGGGCGCCGAGGATTTCTCGTACGTCCTGCAGAAGGTACCCGGCGCGATGATGATGCTCGGCGTTTGTCCGGACGGGCAGGACTGGCAGACCGCGTGCCCGTGTCACTCGAACCGCATGACGCTGAACGAAACAGTGCTCGCGCGCGGCGTCGCGGCGCACTGCGCGGTCGCGGAGCGATTTCTGACGGAAGGTCTGCCGGCGGGCTGACCGCTCGCCGCGCTCGCGTCACTCCAGCTCCTTCTACCGGGCTGCCGATCTCGCGCGCGACACGACCGCGTCGAACTCGCGTTCGAGCCTATGCACTTGCGCGTCCGCGCTGAACGGCGCAGCGCGTTCGCGAATGCGGGCGCGGCACCAATCGCGTGTCGTCGCGACTTCCATCGCAGCGGCGAGCTCGTCTCGGCCCCAATCCACCGGCAGCAACAGGCCGTTGTCGTCGTGCACGAGATCCGCAATGCCGCCGACCGACGGTGCGACGAACGGCGTGCCGCATGCCATCGCTTCGAGCAACACCATCGGCACGCCTTCGAGCTTGGAGCACAGCACGAACGCGTCGGCCGCCGCGTGCAATTCGACCATCCGCGCACCGCCGACGTTGCCGAGCATCACGACATCGTCGCGATGCGCCATGCGCGCGATCTGCTCCCGCAGACGCAGCGCGAGCGTGCCTTCGCCGGCAATCACCAGCCGCCTCGGCGCGCCGCTGCGCCGACGCAAGCACTCGAATGCCGCGAGCAGTGCGTCCTGCTGCTTCACCGCTTCGAGTCGGCCCGCGTGGAAGAAGACGAACGCGCGCTCGTCGATGTCGAGCGATCGGCGACCGGACGCACGCAGCCGCGCCACTGTTGCATCGTCAGGCACGTCGACGCCGTTCGCCATGCGGATCGTGCGGTCGGCGAGTCCGATCGCCGCACCGAGCGCGGCGGATTTCTCATCGATGGCAACGAGCTTCGCACAGCGACGCATCGTCGCGTTCAACAGCGCCGCATACACGCGCGGTAGCAGCCACCGCGCCCACCGATACGTCGAATTCTCGACCGGGTTGTCGCCGCCGTGTTGGTGCAACGCGACGGGGCGCGGCGGCAGCCGGCCGAGCTTCATCATCGCGAGCAGCGCGGCGGCAGCTTCGTTCGAGTGGCTGTAGTACAGATCGGCGTCGAATGCGGCGAACTTCGGCGCCGCGCGGGCGATCCACAGCGGAAATGTGATGCGTCGCGGCACGATCCCGCGGCGAATTGGCGGCGCGATATACGTCGAATCGTCGAAGCCAGCGCCTTCGTCCGCTCGTTGGCACGGCTCCGGACAGAACAATCGCCAGTGTCGCGGCAGCCACGGACGTATCGCACGCACGAATCCGACGGTCCCGCCGGACAGCGCCGCGTCGTCGGGCGACAGCTCGACGATGACCGCGACCCGCAGCTGGCGCCCGTTCGAATCCATCACGACACAGGCTTGCCGCGCTTGCGCGCCCGCACCAGATACAGCGTCGCAAGCCGCGAGCTGCGCTGCGCGCCGCAAAGCCGCGCGGTGAAGTGCTGCCACGGCAACGCGAAGTACTCGGCGTGCACGATGTCGAATCCGAGCGTGCGCAAGTGGTCGCACAGCGCGTTCGGATCGAATTGATGTTGTTGGTACCGCAGATAGGACGATTCGCGTACGAACGGTCGCCATAGACGCTCGCCGAGCCGATAGATCGAACGACGATTCGGCACCGACAGAATCAGTTCGCCGCCGATCCGTAGCATCGCGCCAAACTGCTGCAGCGCGCGCTGCCAATCGGCGACGTACTCGAGCACGCTCGAGCACACGATCAGACCAAACGCCTCGCGGTGACGCGACAGGAATTCACCGGACAGCGGAACCGTCTCTCGCTCGAACCGCGCATTGCCGAGATTCGCCGCCTGCGCACGCCGCACGGCCAACGCGAGCATCGCCTCGCTCTGATCGATGCCGAGCGTCGGCACACCGCGCGCCGCGACGATTCGACCGAGCGTACCCTCGCCGCAACCGGCGTCGAGGCACGGCGCGTACCCGAGCGAATCGAGCGCCGCGTCGATGGCGCGTCGCCACACGCGCACCCGCTCCGCAAAATCGTCCGCCCGCCCGTAGTTCGCGGCGAATTCGTCCGCGCCGCGATCGAAGTACTGGCGCACGTCGCTCACGCCGCCGAGCTCGCGAAGCCTTCAGCCTCGAACACCGCCCACAACGCCCGGCTGAAACGTTCCTGCGTGTAGTGCTGCAGGAACCGCGCCCTCGCCGCCGCGCCCATCGTGCGACGTAGATTCGCGTCTCGCAGCAACACCTCGATCGCCTCAGCCAAACCGTTGGGGTCCGCCGGTTCGACGATCAAGCCTCCGGTCCGATGCTCGATCATCTCCGGAATCGCGCCGACCCGCGTCGCGACGACCGGTAGCGCGAACTGCATGGCTTCGAGCACGACGAGCGGAAAGTAGTCGTTGAGCGTCGGGTGCACGAACACGTCGGCGCGGCCGAGCGCCGCGAACTTCGCGTCGTCGTACAAACCGCCGAGGCAGACGACACATTGCGACAAACCGCGCGACGCGATGGACGCGCGAATCTCCCGATCGCGCTCGGGCGTGCTCTGGCCGACGATTTCCAACCGGAACGCGATGCGCTGCTCGCACAGGATTTCGGCGGCGCGCAGCAACACGTCGACGCCCTTGAAAGCGAATGTTGCCGACAGGAACAGCAGCGTCGGCGCCCCCGTTGCGTTCGCCGCCCTGAAGCGCTCGACGTCGACGGTGTCGACGCAATTGGCGACGGTGTACGAACGGCTGGGGGTGGGTGCGAGCGGCTCGACGTCGCGCGCGCGCATGCCGTCGGACGCGCTGACGATGGCTGCCCGGCGCAGGCCGAAGCGATAGCACGCACGCCACAGCGGGTTCGCAGCGCGCTCGGCAATTCCCCGGCCGTGCACGTGCAAGATCAGCGGCACGCGAAACGCTTTGACGACCGCGATGAACGCGAGGTCGCGCAGATAGCCGACGCCCGTCACGACCGGCGTGAAGTACACGAATGCGGGCCGGCGCACCGCCAACTTCGCAATCAGCGCCGCGAGCAGTCCGACCCACCGCGCGACCTTCCGTAGCGATACGCGATTGATGTCGGCGAGATCGCTCGCGAACGCGAGCCGCACGACCTCGACGTCGAAGTCGCGCACGATGCGCGCGTCGGCCACGATACGCCGGTTCATGACGCTGACGCCGTGAATGGGGGGCGGCAGCTGCACTAGGAACAACGCACGCGGCGCTATCCGCTTCGTTGCCATGCGGCCGTTCACGCGGCAATTCCCGCCGACTTACGCAGCGGCTCGACGCCGCTCCTGCCGAGCGCGCCGCTGAGTACGTAGACGATGTTCACCGCCAACCAGATAGCGGGCGTCACCGCCAATCCGATCGCAGCACCGGTGATGCCGAAGTGTTCGATCGCCGGATACGCCCACGCTGCCATGAAGAGTGCCGACAAGGTTTTGCCGACGACGTTCACCGACGGCTTCTCGACAGTCCAGGTTGCCGACGCGACCACCGTGTTCAACGCGTCGATCCATGCCCCCAACGCCATGATCGCAACGATCGGTACCAACGCGACGTTTTCATGCGGATACACGAACCCGAGAATCGGCTCGGCCAATTGCGCAATCGCCCAATACACCAATCCGCCGACGCTGCCGACGACCGCGCCGGTCGTCACCCACCAGCGCAGCCACGCGTCGTAACCGACCGCCTCGAGTTTCAGCTTCGCGACCGGAATCGCCGCGACGACGAGACCCGCGATCATGACGTTCGCGGCGCCGACGATGGTCTGTGCTGCGCCGAGTCCCCCGGCGTCGACTTTGCTGCTCCACAGCGCCACTCCATAGAGATACGCGCGCGTCGACAGCGTGAACGCCAACGCATCGGCGAGGATCCATCTTCCGAGCCGCCAATTTCGCCGCATCGTCGATCGCATCGGATCGGCGACCGCACCACGCGGCAACAGCGGCAACGCAACCAGCGTGGCGAGCGTGATCGTGACGAGCGCGCTCGTCACCGACAAATGACCGCCCTGCCACAACCAGACGAGCCCGCCGATGCGCAGCGCGTGCGTCACCACATCGAGCCGCAACACACGGCGCATTTCGAGCGCGGTGACGCAGATGCTGCGCACGAATTCGTGCAGTTGAATCGCGACCATCGACGCCACCGCTGCGACGACTAGAGAGCGATCGGCGACGCACCACGCGAGCGCGAGCGCAAACAGCGGAACTTCGACTGCCAGCGCTGCCGCCTGCAAGTGCAGCTGGCCGCCGACGTACGCCCCTTCGCGCATCCGCGGGGCACCGGTCCAACGCAACGGGCCGGTGACGATCGCGTGCTGCACGCTCGCGCAGATCAACACCGCATTGAAAATCAACACGTAGCTGCCGAATCCGTCCGCCGACAGCGATCGCGACAACAACAACACCGTCAGAAAATTGCTGAGCGAGCAGACGCCTTGATCGACGACCGACAACGCGCCGTTCGATACGTTCGAAAACCGTCGTGCGGACGTAGCCATCCTATCGTCGCTAACCGCGCCCCAGCGGGACCGTTGGCACCGGCGCGAATAGGAATTTGGTGCGCCGGGGTTGCGCGATTTCGGTGGGGACTCGTGCGCGTTCGGCGTCGCGGCGAATCGCCAAGCCGATCACGCCCCAGACGAACCATTGATACGGCGGATAGGCGCTCGGCACCAGCCCGATGCTGTCGATCAGCCACATGACGAACGCCATCGCCGCCGCGAGATTCAACACGCTGCGATCGCGTCGCAAATTGCCCACGATGCGCATGCCGACGGCAGCGAGCAACGCGACGTACAACGACGCGCCGACGATTCCGCCGTGCAGTAGTAACAGGATGTAGTCGTTGTGCGACCCGATCGACTTGTGGCCGCTGCCGAAAACTTGCTGCAGCGGTGCGTACGATCGCCATTCATCGAGCATATCGGCCCACGCGAACCAACGGCCCTGGAACGTCAAGCGGATGTCGCCCTGACCCGCGAGCGCACTCAATTCTTTGTTGAAGAGTTGGGCGATTTGATCGGCGGGATCGACCGCGAACGACAAGAACGTCGCCAACGCGGCGATTCCGACGGCGCCGATCCACCAGGACCGCGGCCGCAACGCCATCCACACGACGCCCCACAGCAACAGCGTCGCCATTGCCGATTTGCTGTACGCCTTGAACAAGACCACGAATGCGAGCAGGCCATAGCCGAGCAACAGCGTCACTCGCAGCGGTCCTAGGCGCGGATGCAAGCCGCCGTAGATCACCAGCGCGAGCAACGTCTGCATCATGTAGAAACGCACCGTGAAAGCGTCGTGATACAAACCGACGTTGCGCGTGAGCCCCTCGACTTGTGCGTCGGTCCACTGGTAACCGGTCGCGATCTGATAAAGCCCGATCGCCATCGGAAATGCGCCGGCCGCGGCGACCGCCAACATCAACCGGCGAATCGCCGCGTCGTCGCGGAACCACGCCTGCACCATGAAGAATCCGACGACGCCGTTGATGTGACGGAAGAACACGTCGATGCCGTTCAACCAACCGTCGACGAACGCGATGATCGCGCAGAACGCCAATGCGTAGAGCGAGAACGCGAGCCACGGCAGCACGAGCGGCACGCGGCCGATGCCGTCGTCGTGCCCGCCTCGTAGCACGCCGCGCAACAACACGATCGTCGGTACGAGTACCCCCAGCAGCATCGACAGATTGACGTCGAACGCGATGGTTTGCGCCCACGTGGCATCCACGATCGGCCGTACCAACAGCAACAGCGGTACGCCGAATGTCGGTTGCACGATCAACGCCGCGAGCGCGACGACGACGAGGACGGCGGACACGTCGAGTAACATCGCGACGGTGCACTCCCGCTGTACTAGGGCCGCGACCCAGCGGGCGAATCCCGGGCACAGCCGACGAAGAAGAGGGGCGGATCGTGTCATCGCAGTGTGACAGGTGTGTGACCGACTCACGTCGGAACGCGACACGGTAGCGGTCGCGACGGCTGGAGGAACGGTCCCGTCGCTAGCGCGCGGATCTGTCCGTCCGACAACATGCTGTAGAGGTAAAACGCGACGCCGGCATCGCGCCACTGCGTCTGCGCCAGTCGCACGAGCCGCACTACGACCGCAGTCGGACGCGGCGTGACGACGCCCGTCGCATCTTGGTAATTCGACAACACCGGAGTCCACGCCGCCGGCTGCGGCTGCGCCGCGCGAAACCGCTGCAACGCGGCGACGTCGAGGACGGGCGCGTACTGCATGTCGAACGCGTGATCGATCCAGCCGAGCCGCAGCCACCGGATCGGGTCGCGCCCTTCCAAACCCGTCGGGACGCTGTCGTCGGGCGAGTACACGTCGGCGCTGATGCACACGTCCGGCTTCAGCTTCCGCACCGTCTCCGCCAACGGCTCGACCACGCCGTCGACGGCAGCGCTCTGCCACGCGCGCAGCCGTGTGCGCGCCTCGACGTTCAACGCGCGCTCGGCGTAGTCGAGCAGCAAACCGCCGCCGGTCGCGTCTCGGTACTGCCGTTGGCACGCATCCGAGACGCACACGCCCATCGCGCGCACGTAGTCGAGATTGATGCCGTCGACGTCGTAACGGCGCACGACATCCGTCATGAGATCGACGACGAAACGTCTGAAATTCGAGCGATGAATGTCGTACGCATCACGCGGCGTACCGCTATCGAAGAACTCGGGCCGACGGTCGTCTTCACGCCGCGTCACCGTGAACCACGGTTGCACTTCGATGCCGAGCGCGTGCGCGCGCTCGATCAGGTATTCGAGCGGGTCGTAGTCGGCCACCACCGCAGCGAGCCGTGGCTCGACGTGTGCGACGCTCGAGCGAAAGTAGGCGCCGCGACCGTGCCACACGACCGGCACGTATACGTTGAAGCCCGCCTGGCGAATGCGGCGCAGCGTTTCGTCCGCGCCGCGCTTCGACAAGGCCCACCCGATCCCCTCGTCGAAGATCACGCGCGTCTCGTACCGCGGCGCCGGCTCGAGCGGCTGCGGCGGCAAGTCCAGATCGAATAACCAACGCCACTGCGGCGCATCGGCGCTCGGATCCGGCGCGGCCTCGGCCGCACCGTCGCCGCCCGTCGCGAGCAGCAGCACCGCCGCCGTGAGACGCGCGCAGCACCGGCCGATGTCGTTGATCTGAAACATTTCGCCGCCAACATCGCCGACTCGATTGCGCAGCGAACCTACCGCCGCGTCGTGTCGGTGCGATGACCGTCGACGCGCGCCGCGGTCCGCGCCGGTCGATGCATCAGCCGCGAACATCCGCGACGAGGAATCTCGACGAGCGATCCATGAAGCAAGTGATCCAGAACCTGCGCGACGGCGCGCTCACCGTCGACGACGTACCGGCGCCTCGCGCCTACGCGCAGTCGCTGCTCGTCGCGAACCACTACTCGCTGATCAGCGCCGGCACCGAACGGGCGACGCTCGATCTCGCCCGCAAAGGTCTGCTCGGTAAGGCGCAGGCGCGACCCGACCTCGTGCGCAAAGTGCTCGATTCGGTCCGCCGCGACGGCGTCTTCGACACGATGAAGACCGTTGCCGAGCGTCTCGACCGCCGCGCCGCGCTCGGCTACAGCTGTGCCGGCACGGTCGTCGCGAAGGGTACCGGCGTGACCGGCTTCGACGTCGGCGACCGCGTCGCGTGTGCGGGCCAGGATCATGCGTCACACGCCGAACTCGTCGTCGTGCCGCAAAACCTCTGCGTCCGCGTACCCGCTGCCGTCGAACTCGCCGACGCCGCGTACGTCGCGCTGGGCGCGATTGCCCTGCAAGCGGTGCGGCAGACCGAACCGCGCCTCGGTGAAACCGTTGTCGTGATCGGCCTCGGCCTGGTCGGACTCCTCGTCGCGCAGCTGCTCAAAGCGAACGGTTGCCGCGTGATCGGCAGCGATCTCGACGACACGCGGGCGCAACTCGCCGCGACGCTCGGGGTCGATCGCATTGCGGCGCCGGCGACGCTCGAACGCGAAGCCGCCGCGTTCACCGATGGCTATGGCGCCGACGCGGTCGTCATCGCGGCCTCCTCGCGCACCAGTTCCGCCGTTGCAAGCGCCGGCGTCGTGTGTCGCCACAAGGGCCGCGTCGTCGTCGTCGGCGCGGTCGGCATGGATGTCCCGCGCGAAGCGTTCTACCGCAAGGAACTCGAACTGCGCTTGTCGACGTCGTACGGTCCGGGCCGCTACGACCCGCGCTACGAAGACAAAGCGCTCGACTATCCGTACGGCTACGTGCGTTGGACCGAACAACGCAACATGGCCGCGTTCCTCGATCTCGTCGCGGCGCGGCGCGTCGACGTCGCCGCGATGACCTCGCACCGTTTCGACATCGCCGACGCGGCCCGCGCCTTCGACGTGATCGCATCGAACGAACGTCAGCTCGGCGTGCTGCTCGTCTATCACCCCGACACCGCGCCGCAGGCGACGCGCGTCCGGCTCGAGGATGCGCGCCCGGTCGGGCGCGTCGAGCTCGGCCTGGTCGGCGCCGGCAATCACGTGCGCGACGCGCTCTTGCCGCACTTGCGCGCCCGCCGCGACGTCAACGTTCGCGCCGTGTGCTGCGCGACGCCGATCAGCGCGAAGTTCGTCGGCGAGCGCAGCGGCGCCGACTACTGCACGACCGAGGCGCGCGAAATCTTCGCCGACGAGCGCGTGAACGCGGTATTGATCGGCGCGCGCCACGACTCCCACGCGCGCTACGTGCTCGACGCGCTCGCTGCCGGCAAGCATGTATTCGTCGAGAAGCCGCTGTGTCTGACGCATGCCGATCTCGACTCGATCGGCACCGCGTACGAACGCGCGAACGCGACGCGCGCGGTCGCCTTGATGGTCGGCTTCAATCGGCGGCATTCGCCGCACATCGCGACGCTGCGCGAGTGCTTCGCGGCGCGGCGCGCCCCGCTGACGCTGGTGTATCGCGTCAACGCCGGCGCATTGCCGGCGGATCATTGGCTGCTCGACCCGGCCGTCGGCGGCGGCCGCGCGCTGGGTGAAGCGTGCCATTTCGTCGACGCGCTTGCGCACGTCGTCGGATACAGACCGACGCGTGTGCAGGCGACGCGCACGCGCAGCACCGGTCACGATCACGATTTCGTCGCGACCTTCGACTTCGCCGACGGTTCGGTCGGCACCTTGATCTACGCGGTCGACGGCGATCGCGCAGTCGCGAAGGAACGAATCGAAGCGTTCGGCGACGGCCGCAGCGCGATCGTCGACGACTTTCGCGTCACCGAGTATTTCGTCGACGGGCGCCGGCGGCGCTACAAGTCGCGCGGTCGCGACAAAGGATTTCGCGCAGAGATCGACGCCTTCGCCGACAACATCGCAACCCCGGCATTGGCCGACGCCGCCTTTCACACGGCGGTCACGTCGACCCGCGCCACGCTGGCGCTCGCCGACAGTTTGACATTGCGCGAACCGATCGAGATCGCATGAACTCCGGCATCGCCTGGTACGTCGATCGTTTGCGCGCGATGAGCGCGCCGGAAGTCGCGCACCGCGTGTTCGAGCAAGTGCAGATCCGTGTGCTCGAACGCGCACAGCAGCGCTTCGCACGCGCGCAACCGAAACCGTTCGCCTTCCTGACCGCGACGGCGCCGCAACTGCCGCCCGTTGCGTGGAATCGTCAGGCGCTGCGTCGCGACGCCGACGTGCTGCTCGCCGGCCGCGTCGACGCGCTCGGCGTGCCGTGGCAATGGGCGGACGCGGTCGATGTCTGGCACCGCGCGCCGGACACCGGTGCATTGTGGCCGTCGCCGTACTTCACGCGTGTACCGTATCGGCTCGGCAATCCGTACGGCGACATTCGGCGCTTGTGGGAGCCCGCGCGCCTCCAGCACCTCGTTGGGCTGGCCGCGCTCGCGAGCGACCCGCAGTATCGCGCGGGCGCGGTCGCCATGATCGGCCGGCAAATCACGTCGTTCATCGCGGCGAATCCGCCCTTTCGCGGCCCGCACTACGTCTCCGCGATGGAATGCGCGCTGCGGCTGATCGCGGTGTGCCACGCAGTCGACGTCGCGCGCGAAGATCTCGCGCACGACAACACGGTGATGCGCGCCGTAGCGCGCCTCGCGACGTCGCACGCCGAGTTGATCTGGCGGCGGCCGTCGCTCTATTCGTCCGCAGGCAACCACACGCTCGTCGAAGCGGTCGGCATGCTGTACGCGGGCCACCTCTTCCCGGAACTGCGCATCGCCGCGCGTTGCGCGAAGCGCGGCGAGGAGCTGCTGCGACGCGAATGCGCGCGCCAGATCCTCGACGACGGCGGCGGCGCCGAGCAATCGACCGCGTATCTTCGCTTCGACGTCGAGCTGATCCGGCTCGCACTCAC
>DASRZO010000412.1:0-13194 GCA_035686405.1 Pseudomonadales bacterium
GACGTTCTGAAGATCGACACGCGCACGGGGACGTACATCAGCCGAGCATGATCGCGTGAGCGAACGGGGCGACTGGCGCCCGAGCGCGACGATCGATGTTCTGATCGAACGAGCGAAGACGCTCGAATCCATCCGCGAGTATTTCAGGCGCGAAGGCGTGCTCGAGGTCGACACGCCGGTGTTGTCGCGCACGACCGTGACCGATACCGCGATCGACTCGCTGCGGCTCGCCGGCGGCGACTCGAGATATCTGCAGACGTCGCCCGAATATCAGATGAAGCGTTTGCTCGCGGCCGGCGCGCCGTCGATCGTGCGGATCGGACCGGTGTTTCGCGGCGAAGAATCGGGCCGTCTGCACAATCCGGAATTCACGATGGTCGAGTGGTATCGACTCGGCTTCGATCTCGCGGCGTTGATGCGCGACGTCGAACGCGTCGTCGACGTCGTGCTCGGCCCGGGCGCGTACGAGCGGAAGAGTTATCGGCAACTGCTGCGTGACGGCGCCGGGATCGATCCCTTTCATGCGAGCGACGCCGATCTACGGCGCGCGCTGACGGCCAACGGAATCGAACTGTCGGCAGCGGCCGACGTCGATGCGCGCGCCTGCTTGGATCTGTTGGTGGCGCACGCGATCGAATCGAGCGGGGCCGGCCGCTTGTTCGTCACCGACTATCCCGCCGACCAGGCCGCGCTCGCGCGGATCTCCGCCGACGCCGACGGCAATGCCGTCGCCGCGCGTTTCGAGTTGATGATCGACGGCGTCGAGATCGCGAACGGCTACGACGAACTCGACGACGCGGACGCGTTGCGTAGACGCATGGTCGCGGACCGCGATGCGCGTACTCGTGCGGGTAGGCATGCACCGGATGCGGACGAACGCCTGCTCGCCGCGATGCGGCACGGCTTCCCGGCGTGTTCCGGCGTCGCGCTCGGGTTCGATCGATTGTTGATGCTGAAGCTCGGCGCCGAGCGTATCGACGCGGTGTTGCCGTTCAGCCACGCGCGGGCGTGAGCGCGGCGAGCGCTTCGCCGATCCGAACGCGAGAACCGATCGCAACTTTCGCCGACGGCGTCACCATGTCGCGCGGCACGACGACGATCGTGGTCGAACCGAGCAGAAATCGCCCGACCTCGGCTCCGCGCGCGAACGCGCGCTCGTGCTTCGATTGCTGTTCTTCGCGATACGGCGAGCGCGGCGAGTCGAAGACGGTCTCGATGCTGGCGACGAGCATCGCGCCCACCATCACCAGCGCGTACGGGCCGCGTGTCGACTCGAAGCGCATGACCAAGCGCTCGTTGCGGCAGAACAAACGCTCGACGCTCGCCTCGGTCGTCGCGTTCACCGAGAAGAGTTGCCCCGGCACCGCGATCGACTGCACCAACGTACCGCCGAGCGGCGCGTGCACCCGGTGGTAGTCCGACGGTGCGAGATAGATCGTCGCGAACCAACCGCCGTCGAACGTGCGTTCCGCGAGCGGATCGCACAGCAGCGACGCGAGTCCGTAGCGGATGCCCTTCGCTTGCAGCAGTTGGCCCGACTCGATCGCGCCGAGTTGGCTGACCGTGCCATCGGCCGGCGACAGCAATGCGGGCTCCGGTGCGAGCGGTCGCGCGGACGGCACGAGCGCGCGCGTGAAGAAGTCGTTGAAGCTGTGGTACTGGTCGAACGTCCGACGCTCGGCCTCGGCGAGGTCGACGGAATAGATCGCGTCGAATAGCCGGATCAGGAACGGACTCAACCACTCCGAATTTGCGAGGACACCGGACAATCTCGACAGCGCATGTTGCGGCAGCACGCGCTGCAGCGCTGCGAATGCACTCAACTGCCGGTCTCGATCGGGGTATCGTCGCGATTGCCCCACTCGGACCACGAGCCGTGATAGCCGCGGATCGACGGATAGCCGAGCAGACGTGCGACGAGGTACGCGAGACCGGACCGATGATGCGTCTGGCAATGCGCGATCACGTCCTTGTCCGGCGTGATGCCGCGCGCCTCCAACAGTTGCACGATGTCGCGACGCAACCGGAGTTGTCGCGGCGGATCCATCAGGTCGAGCCAGTCGAGGTGCACGGCACCGGGTATGTGGCCGTTGCGCGCCGCCGTCGCGCGCGCGCCGGCGTATTCCTCGGCGCTGCGACAATCCCAGATGACGGTGCCCGGATCGCCGATGCGTTCGATGACGTCGGCGGCGTCGGCGATCGGCGCCCGGTCGATCGCGATGTCGACGTCGGCCGGCGTCGGCGCGACGTTCTCCGTCGAGATCGGCAGTCCGGCCGCGGCCCACGCGTGGATGCCGCCGTCGAGATAGGCCCAGTCGGCGTGGCCGATGATGTCGAGCGTCCAAATGAATCGACCCGCCCAGCCGCCGCCTTCGTCGTCGTAGGCGACGATGGTGGTACCCGGCCGATAGCCGATGCGCGAGAACAGCTGGCGCAACCGCGGCAGATCGGGCAGCTGTCCGGTGGCCGGCCGCACGCCCGACACCAACTCTCCCGGCACGACGAGCACCGCGCCGGGGATGTGTCCGGCGGCATACCCTTGCGGGCTCGCGACGTGCACGAGCAACAGGTCGCGCGGCGTGCGCAGCAGTTCGGCGAGCGCGGCGGGTTCGAGTAGTCGGTCCAAGGTCATTCCGTCCAAGGGCGCCTTCGCAGTCGGCGCGCGATGATACTGCATGGAGTCGATCGCGTTGAACGAACACCGCGCCAACGAGTCGACGGTATCCGGGTCGTCCGCTGCTTTATCCTTGGCCGTCTTTTCGTGGCTGTTCGTACGGGCGGTGTCGTGGTCAGCAACTTGGTTTGGATGGATCTCGAAATGACCGGACTCGATCCGGAGCGCGACGTCATTCTCGAGATGGCGACGATCATCACCGACGGCGACTTGAACGTGATCGCAGAAGGTCCGGTGCTGGCGTTGCAACAAAGCGAAGCGGCGCTGGCCGGCATGGATGAATGGAATACGACGCATCACACGGCGTCCGGGCTCGTGCATCGCGTACGCACCGAGGGCGTCGGCACGCTCGAAGCGGAGGCGATGACGCTCGCGTTCATCGAACGCCACGTCGAGAAAGGTCAGGCGCCGTTGTGCGGCAACACGATTTGGCAGGACCGGCGCTTCCTCGCCCGCTACATGCCGCGGCTCGAAGGCTATCTGCACTACCGCATGATCGACGTCAGTACGGTGAAGGAACTCGCACGGCGATGGCGGCCGGAGTTGCTCGCCGGATTCTCGAAGGAGAGCCAGCACCTCGCACTCGCCGACATTCGCGAGTCGATCGCGGAACTCGCGTACTACCGCGCCAATTTCTTCAAGGCGTCGTAGTGCGGGAGACCGGGCGGCGACCGCTGAAGCTCAGCGGCGTGAGGCCGAGCGCGCGCCTCGAACGCCATCGACTCCGTCGGCTGCGCGCCGCGCGCGTCGCAACTTCGCAGCGAGACCGAAGCCAGCTCGACGTCAGCGCGTGATCGCGCGCGCCAACTGTCGTTCGATCGCCCAGTCGATGTGCTCCGCGACCAACAGATTCACACTGCCGCGCCGCCACCACAAAGCTTCGACGATACGCGGGTCCGGTGGCGCGTTGCCGAGTGCGATCGCGACGTTGCGCAGCCACTGCGGGTAGTCGAGGCGGCGCAGCGCGGTGCCTTCGGTGCGCGAGAGGAACTCGCGCTCCGACCACGCGAAGAGATCGAGCAGCGGCGTGCGGTCGAGCGCATGGCGCGGAATGAAATCGGCCTCGGCGCTCGGTTGCGCGAAGCGATTCCACGGGCACGCGAGCTGACAGTCGTCGCAGCCGAAGATGCGGTTGCCGATCGGCGCGCGTAGCTCGAGCGGGATCGATCCCTTGTGTTCGATCGTCAGGTACGAAATGCAGCGCCGCGCGTCGAGCTCGCGCGGCGCGACGATCGCGTCGGTCGGGCAGATCTTGATGCACGCGGTGCAACGGCCGCAGTGGTCCTCGCGCGGCGGCGCGTCGATCGGCAGCGCGAGGTCGGTCAGGATCTCGCCGAGGAAGAACCACGAGCCGGACTCGCGCGTGAGCACCAGGGTGTGTTTGCCGATCCAACCGAGGCCCGCTTTCTCCGCGAGCGCCTTCTCGAGGATCGGCGCGCTGTCGGCGAATGCGCGCATTCGGTCGGGGCCGGCGTCGGCATTGATGCGTGTGGCGAGCGCGCGCAACCGGGCGCGCACGACCTTGTGGTAGTCGCGCCCGACCGCGTAGCGCGACACGTAGCCGAGGTCGCCGCGTTCGAGAATCGCGAGGGGCTGCGTGTCCGGTGGCAGGTAGTCCATCCGCGCGACGATCGCACGACACGCGCCGGCGACCAGCCGTGACGCGTCGAATCGCTTCGCGACGTTGCGCGCGAGGTACTTCATCTGACCGTGGCGACCGGCAGCAAGCCATTGCTCGAAGCGCGCGCGGAATTCCGACACGTCGAGATCGGTGATCGCGATCTGCTGGAAACCGAGTTCGCGGCCCCAGCGTTTGATGTCGCGTGCGAGCGCGTCGTAGTCCATCGCGAGGTGAAAGCGTGTGCCGTCCGGTGGGCGGCGAAGCGCGCACTATAATGCCGGTTCGTTGTTGCGGCCGGGTGAGTACGGGCGGTGTCTCTCGATCGATTCAGCGGCGCTCCGTTCGAGCGACTCTTCAGCGCGGAGCAATCGCGCATGCTCGACCGTCTCGCGATCGAGCGGCACGGCATTCCGGGCATCGTATTGATGAAGCGCGCGGGTGAGGCGGCGTGGCGGTCGCTGCGCCGACGCTGGCCCGACGCGCGGGCGATCACCGTCGTCTGCGGTCGCGGCAACAATGCCGGCGACGGTTACATCGTGGCGGGATCGGCGCTCGCGCAGGGATTCGACGTCCAGTTGGTGCAGCTCGGCCCGGCCGAAGCGCTGCGTGGGGACGCCGCGCGGGCGCGCGATTGGGCGCGCGCCGGCGGACTGGCGATCATCGAAGTCGACAGTGATAGACCCGAATTCGCGGTGGCCGGCGCTGTCGTCGTGGACGCGCTGCTGGGCACCGGTGCGACCGGCGAGGTGCGTCCTGGATTCGCTCGGGCGATCGAAATCATCGACCGAGCGGCCAAGCCGGTGCTCGCGATCGACATCCCGTCGGGGTTGTGCGCCGACACCGGCCGGGTGCTCGGCGTGGCCGTGCGAGCGGATGCAACGATCACGTTCATCGGGATGAAGCGCGGTCTGACGACCGGCGTGGCGGCCGACTACACGGGACCGATCGAACTCGCGCCGCTCGATGTTCCGGACGATTGCTACGCGACGGTCGGCGCCGACGCCGTCGAGGCTTTGCAGTGGACCCACCAACGCCAGGCGCTGCCCGAGCGGACAGCGACTGCTTACAAACATCAGTCCGGCCACGTCCTCGTCGTCGGCGGCGATAGCGGTATGGGCGGGGCCGTCGCAATGGCGGCGGAGGCGGCACTGCGCGTCGGCGCCGGTCTCGTCAGCGTCGCGACCCGGCCCGAGCACGTGGCGGCGATTCTCGCGCGCAGACCCGAGGTGATGGTGAAGGGCGTGACGTCGGCCGAGGCGATCGACGCGCTGCTCGCGCGGGCGACCGTGGTCGCGCTCGGGCCGGGTCTCGGTCGCGATGCGTGGGGTCATGCATTGTTCGATCGGGTGATGGCCGCCGATACAGCGTGCGTCGTCGATGCGGACGGTCTGCACCGACTCGCGGCGCACGCGCCGGCCCGACGATCGGCTGCGCTCGTCATCACGCCGCACGTGGCGGAAGCGGCTGCTCTGCTCGGCACGAACGTCGGCGAGGTGCAGCACGATCGATTCGCGGCGGCCGCCGCGTTGGTCGCGCGTTACGCCGGCGACGCGCCGTTTGCGGCGGTATTGAAGGGCGCCGGCAGCATCGTCGCGAGTCGAGGTGTCGCGGCCGGGGTCTGCCTCCACGGCAATCCGGGGATGGCGAGCGCCGGAATGGGCGATGTGCTGGCCGGCCTCGTCGCCGGTGTATTGGCGCAAGGCGTCGACGCCGTGCGGGCGACGCGGGCGGCGGTATGTCTGCACAGCTTCGCGGCCGATCGCGTCGCGGCGCGCGACGGCCAACGCGGTCTGCTTGCGACGGATCTGCTGCCCGAGGTGCGCGCGATCCTCAACGAACGCGCGCCCTGACGTTCGAATGCAAGCGCGCCTCGATCATGTTGCCGACGAAGCCGCGATGCTCGCGTACGGCGCCGCACTCGCGGCCGAACTCGGTCCCGACGATCTCGTGTTCCTAGTCGGCGATCTCGGTGCCGGCAAGACCACGTTGGCGCGCGGCATCCTGCGCGGGCTCGGCTTTCCGGGGCATGTCAAAAGTCCGACCTACACGCTCGTCGAACCTTACGAGTTCGACTCGACCCGCGTTTATCATTTTGATTTTTATCGAATCAAAGATCGCGAAGAGCTAGAGTACATCGGCTTGGACGACCTGCTCGGCGAACGTGCGATCAAGTTGGTGGAGTGGCCGGAGCGCGCTGCAGGTCGATTGCCGACGCCGCGGTGCTTGATCCGCATTCGCGCGGACGGGGATGGACGGGTCGTCGAAGTGCAGGTCGCGCAAATGCAGTCGCCGAATGGAAGCGGTGAATGAGGGGATCGGTTCGCGCAGTCTTCAGGAGCATCGTCGCGTGGGTGACGGCGTTCGCGTGCGCCGGTGCCGCGGCGGCGACGATCGACGCCGCGCGCGTGCAAAGCGGCGGTGGTACGGACCCGATCCGAATCGAGTTCGACGTCTCGAGCCGGGTCCCGTTCGAAGTCTCGACGTTGGAGAATCCGCATCGCGTCGTCGTCGATCTCGACAACGCGCGTCCGCGCGCCGGTTTCGACGTCGCGAACGCACCGCTCGCGGGCGGTCAGGACGTGACGCAGATGCGCGGCGGCCCCCGCGACGGCGGCTATCGCATCGTGATCGAAGTGGCCGACCCGCTACAGGCGAGCGGCTACATGATCGCGGCCCCGGATTCGCGCGGCGACAAGCTGATCATCGAACTGAAACCGGGTCCGCGCGGTGCCGGCAACGCGTCGTCCGCGAGCGCAAAGACGGTGAAGCCGAATGCGCCGACCGTCGCGAGCAAGTCGTCGGCGCCGGTGAAGAACCCGGTCGCGCGTGCGCCAACGCCGAAGCGTGACGCCAGCGCGGCACGCGGCGGCTTGCGCGACTTCATCGTCGCCATCGACGCCGGTCATGGCGGGGACGACTCGGGCGCGATCGGCGTCGGTCGCGTGCTGGAGAAGAACGTCGCGCTCGCGATCGCGAAGGAGCTCGCGCGGCTGATCAATGCCGAGAACGGCTACCGCGGCGAGCTGACACGCAGCGGCGACTACTACCTGACGCTGCGCCAACGCACCAACGTCGCGCGCAACCGGCGCGCCGACCTGTTCGTGTCGATCCACGCGGACTCGTATCCGGGGCACGATGCGGCCGGTGCGTCGGTCTATACGTTGTCGGCGAAGGGCGCGACCAACGAAACGGCGCGATGGCTCGCCGAGAAGGAGAACGCGTCGGACCTGATCGGCGGTGCCGGCGACGTCAGCCTCGACGACAAGGACCCGGTGCTCGCCCACGTGCTGCTCGACCTCTCGATGGACGCGAACCGGTCCGCGAGCATCGACGCCGCCTCGTCGGTGCTGACCTCGCTGAACGGCTTCACGCAGTTGCATCGCGAGCGCGTCGAGCAAGCAGGCTTCGTGGTGCTGAAATCGCCGGACATTCCGTCGATGTTGGTCGAGACCGGGTATCTGTCGAATCCGACCGAGGCGCGCAACCTGTCGCAGGCGGGATACCAACGCAAGATCGCGCAAGCGATCTTCAACGGCATCACGAACTACGCGCGCCGGCACCCGCCGCCGGGCACTGCGCTCGCGCAACGACAACGGAGTCAGAGCGCGACCACGAGCGCGCGCGACATCGCGGATCTCGCCACTCGCTGACCGCCGCGGAGATCGTTGCGATCGCGGTATGATCGCGGCCGCATCGCTTCCCGAATCCGAACCCGAGTCCGATGTCGAATCGCATCAAGCCGTTGTCGGCGTTCGTCGCCAATCAAATCGCTGCCGGAGAGGTCGTCGAGCGGCCTGCGTCCGTCGTCAAGGAACTGGTCGAGAACAGCCTCGATGCCGGGGCGCGGCGTATTCAGATCTGGATCGAACAGGGCGGCGTGAAGCGGGTACGCGTCACCGACGACGGCACCGGCATTCACGCTGACGACCTCGTGCTGGCGCTCTCGCCGCACGCGACCAGCAAGATCGCGGCGGCCGACGATCTCGACGGTGTGGCGACGCTCGGGTTTCGCGGGGAAGCGCTCGCGAGCATCGCGTCGGTTGCGAGGGTCTCGCTCGCGAGCCGCACCGACGATGCGGCGAGCGGGTGGAGCATCGACACGCAGGACGCGGTGCCGGCCGCCGCGCCGATCGCGCATCCGCGCGGAACCACGGTCGACGTCAGCGATCTCTTCTTCAACACGCCGGCGCGGCGGAAATTCCTGAAGACGGAACGCACGGAGCTCGCGCACATCGACGACATCGCCACGCGGCTCGCGCTCGGCCGACTGGACGTGGAGTTCGACATCCGCAGCGCCGGTACGACGTTGCATCTCGCGCCTGCCCCAACGAACGGATTACGGCGCGTCGCGCAGTTGCTCGGCGACGGCTTTGCCGAAGCGGCGGTGCCGATCGACGAACTTCACGATGGACTGCGCTTGCACGGTTGGGTCGGCTTGCCGACGCATTCGCGTGCACACGCGGACCAACAGTTCTTCTACGTCAACGGCCGTTCCGTGAAGGATCGCGTCATCGCGACCGCGGTGAAGCAGGCCTATCGCGACGTGATGTTCCACGGTCGCCATCCGGTGTTCGTGTTGTATCTCGAGCTCGACGCGCGAGAAGTGGACGTCAACGTGCACCCGACGAAATACGAAGTCCGTTTCAGAGATGCGCGGCGCGTGCGCGACTTCGTCTTCGGTTCGCTGAACCGCGCGCTGCGCGATCTGCGGCCGCACGCGGCCGTCGGCGAGGTGCATTCGCACGCGGCGCGCCATGAAGTCCCGGAAGCGGTGGTGCGCACGTTGGCGCTGCCGCTGGAATCGCGGCTGGAGACGAGCGCGGGATCATGGAGCGAACGGTTCGCGCAACAATCGAACTCGGCGCAAATCGAGTCGGACCATGCGCGAATCGGCTCGAACACACATGTCTTCCAGATACACAAACCCTATACACCGTCGCCGGGTTCGACGCCGCCCCTCGGCTACGCCGTTGGCCAGTTGCACGACGTCTACATCCTCGCGCAAAACGACGCGGGTCTCGTCGTCGTCGACATGCACGCGGCGCACGAGCGCATCACGTACGAGAAGATGAAAGCCGCGCGCGCGAGGAACGAGTCGATCCAACAGCAACGTTTGTTGATTCCGGTCGCGGTCGAAGTCAGTCGCGCCGACGCCGTACTCGCGGACGAACATCGCGACCGGCTCGCCGCGCTCGGAATCGAGATCGATCGGACCGGCCCGACGAGCCTGGTCGTGCGCGCCATTCCTGCGTTGTTGGCTGCCTCCGACGCCGCGAGTCTGCTGACCGACGTACTCGGCGACCTCGGCGTGGACGGTTCGTCCGATCGCGTGAGTCGCAACGAGGACGTGCTGCTCGCCACGATGGCGTGCCACGGTTCGATCCGCGCGCACCGGAAGCTGACGATCGCCGAGATGAATGCGTTGCTGCGCGAGATGGAAGTCACGGCCAACGCCGGCCAATGCAACCATGGTCGGCCGACGTATTGGACGCAGTCGCTGCACGATCTCGACCAGCGTTTTCTGCGCGGTCGCTGACGTTCGCGACGTGTCCGAGGTTCCCGCTCAAACCATCGTCGCGTTGATGGGACCGACTGCGTCGGGCAAGACCGACCTTGCGTTGCGCATCGCCGATCGAATCGCGTGCGACATCATCAGCGTCGATTCGGCGATGGTGTATCGCACGATGGACATCGGCACGGCGAAGCCGAGCGCCGCAACGCTCGCTCGCTATCCGCATGCGCTGATCGACATTCGCGATCCGACCCAGGCGTATTCGGCCGGCGAATTCGTGGCCGACGCGCGCGCGAGGGTCGCCGCTGCGCTCGAGCGCGGTCGTCTGCCGCTCTTGGTCGGCGGCACGATGCTGTATTTCAAAGCGTTCAGCGGCGGCATGGCAGAGTTGCCGACGGCCTCGGCGGAGATTCGCGCGACGCTCGAGGAACGGGCACGACGCGAAGGCTTGGGTACGCTGCACGCGGAACTCGTGCGGATCGATCCGGTCGCCGCCGCGGCGATCCATCCGAACAACCCGCAACGGCTGCTTCGCGCACTCGAAGTGCACGCGGCGAGCGGCGCGCCGATCTCGGCGTTCTGGGCGCGCCAACGCGCCGGCGGTGTCGCGGACGAGTTGGGTTGTCGGCTGTTGGAGTTCGCGCTCGAACCGCAGCGCGCGGCGAATCACGCGGCGATCGCACAGCGTTTCGCCGCAATGCTGGCGGCGGGATTGCTCGACGAAGTGCGGGCGTTGATGGCGCGCGGCGATCTGACGCCGGCGATGCCGTCGATGCGCGCGGTGGGTTATCGCCAGGTTTGGCAGCATCTCGCCGGCGCGATCGATCGCGCCGCGATGATCGATCGCGCTGTCGCGGCGACACGACAGTTGGCGCGACGACAGCGCACGTGGCTCAGGAATTGGCCGGAGAAAATCGTGCTGAACGACGTCGTAGAGGCGAACTTGGGCTCAATCTTGCAATCTCTCCGGTCGAACCGCATAGTACGAAGCTCCCAATAAAAACACCGGACCCGACGTTCGAGTCGATAAGGGACACAGGAGGTCGTGAGATGTCGAAAGGGCATTCCTTACAAGACCCTTATCTGAACACGCTGCGAAAAGAGCGAGTTCCGGTGTCGATCTACCTGGTGAACGGCATCAAGCTCCAAGGTCAAATCGAGTCCTTCGATCAGTTTGTGATCCTGCTGCGCAACTCGGTGAGTCAGATGGTGTACAAACACGCCGTCTCGACAGTGGTTCCCGCCCGCAACATCCGCCTACCGAGTTCGTCCGGCGGAGATGACGAAAATGCTGAAGAAAGCTGATCCGCCCCGACACTAGTCGGCGCTCTCTACGCGGGCCGTTCGGCCCGTTGCATTCGGAACGGTAACTATCTTGCGACGGTGCGCGCGTGTGCGTTGCGCCGTCGATCGATTCGGTTGATCGATATGTTTTTCGACAGACCCGACTCCGGACAGCGCGCGGTACTCGTGCACGTCCGTTTCACGCAACTCGACGAACACGAAGAGATCGCGGAGTTCGAGGATCTCGTGCGTTCGGCAGACATCGAACGGCTCGCGTTGTTGACCGGCCGGCGCGAAAGACCGCACCCGCGTTTGTTCGTCGGCACGGGCAAGTTGGAGGAACTGCGCGCACTGCTCGCGGAGCACGGTGCCGACCTCGTCGTCTTCGACCACGAGCTATCGCCGGCGCAACAGCGCAACGTCGAAACGGAACTGAAGTGCCGCGTCGTCACGCGCACCGAGCTGATCCTCTACATCTTCGCGGCGCGAGCACGCACGCACGAAGGTCAATTGCAGGTGGAACTCGCGCAGTTGCGCCACGCCGAGACGCGGCTGGTCCACGGCTGGACGCACCTCGACCGGCAAAAGGGCGGCATCGGGTTGAAGGGCGCCGGCGAGAAGCAGATCGAGCTCGACAAACGGTTGCTCGGCGAACGCGTCAAGACCATCGAGAAGCGGCTCGAAAAGGTGCGCAAACAACGCGAACAGGGCCGGCGCGCGCGCGAACGCGCGGCGGTCGCGACAGTCGCGCTCGTCGGCTATACGAACGCCGGCAAATCGACGCTCTTCAACGCGCTGACCGAAGCGCGCGTGCTCGCCGAGGATCGGCTGTTCGCGACGCTCGACCCGACGCTGCGCCGGCTCGAGTTGCCGGGACTCGGCGACGTCGTGCTCGCCGACACGGTCGGCTTCATCCGGCATTTGCCGCACAGCTTGGTCGAGGCGTTCAAGGCAACGCTCGAGGAGGTCGCGCGAGCGGATCTGTTGGTGCACGTCGTCGATGCGAGCATGAGCGAGAACGACGAACGCATCGCGCAGGTTCACGCGGTGCTCGCCGAGATCGGCGCAGACCAGCAACCGCTGCTGACGGTCTACAACAAGATCGACCGGGTGAACGAATCGTCGCGCATTGAGCGCGAGGAGGGCGAACCCAGCGCGGTCTGGTTGAGCGCGCAACGCGGTGACGGACTCGATTTGCTGCGCGAAGCGCTCGTCGAACGGCTCGGTGCCGATGCGCCGCCGACGCGCGTGCGCCTCGCGGCCGGCGCCGGAAAAACGCGCTCGTGGTTGTACGGCATCGGCGCGGTGCTCGACGAAAAATCGTACGACGACGGCTGCATCGAACTGACGGTGCGGCTCAATGCCGAGACGCTGGCGCGACTCAATGCGCAGCCGGGTGTTTTGTTGCCAGGGTCAAAGGGGGTACATAGAATCTCGCCCTCGCCCGGACCCTAGGTCGGAATCGCCAGTTCCGAACGCGTGTTCCGAACCAATGGGACCCACAAAGAGGCTGATACGAATGGCATGGAATGAACCCGGGGGTGGTAAGGACAAAGACCCCTGGGGCCAGAAGGGCGCCGATCAGGGTCCGCCCGATCTCGACGAAGCGTTTCGCAAACTGCAGAGCCAACTCGCCGGCATCTTCGGCGGACGCAGCGGCAGCTCCGGCGGCAGCGGTCGCTCGTCGGTGAATCCGCGCACGATCGGGCTCGGGGTCGTCGCTGTGGTCGTCATCTGGTGGTTGTCGGGCTGGTATCAGCTCGACCAGCCCGAGCGCGGCGTCGTGTTCCGTTTCGGCGCCGTGCAGAACGAGGTCGTGATGCCCGGTTTGCACTGGTTTCCGCGCTTCGTCGACGTCGTGCAGCCGGTCAACGTCACGCGCCTCAACTCGATCAAGCATCAGTCGTTGATGCTGACGCAGGACGAGAACATCGTCGACGTCACGCTCACCGTGCAATGGGTGATCGACAAACCGATCGACTTCGTGACGAAAGTGCGCGATCCGGAGAACAGCCTCGAGAACGCGGCCGAGAGCGCACTGCGGCACGTCGTCGGCAGCGCGAAGATGGATGACGTCATCACTGAGGGGCGCGCGGCGATCGC
>DASRZO010000413.1:0-2606 GCA_035686405.1 Pseudomonadales bacterium
GCTTGATCGACCGAATCGGCGCGGCGAACGTCCTGTTCGAAACCGACTTCCCGCATCCGACGTGCCTGTACCCGCACGCGCGCGAACACTTGCGTGCAGTGCTCGGCGACTTGAGCCCGGCGATACGGCAAAGCGTGCTGCACGACAACGCCGCGCGCCTCTACGGGCTTGTTCAGCACTGACCCATTCGAGTCCGGCCATGCGCGCCGCCGTCTCGCGATCGAGATCGATGGCGAGGCGCGCATGGCGACGCGACGCTTTCCCGAGTGGCTGCGTCACGGCGTCAAGTCGGCGTGGTTCATCCGGCTGTGCCTGCGCGCGGTGGGGCTGTGGCGCCGGGCGCGGCGCAACGCGTTCGACATCCGCATCGTCGAGCACGATCTGCCGTTGCCCGACCTCGACCCGGCGTTCGACGGCTACACGCTGCTGCACCTGACCGACCTCCACATCGATTTCGACGCCGCCTGTCTGCCGGCGCTGCTCGAACGCGTACGGGCGCTCAGATACGACGCGTGCGTGATGACCGGCGATTTCCGCGCGAAGACCTACGGGCCGGTCGACTCGACCGTCGCGCGCCTGCGCGCGCTGCGCGGCCATCTGCGCGAACCGATCTACGCCGTGCTCGGCAACCACGACAGCATCCGCATGGTGGCGCCGCTGCAATCGATCGGCGTGCGCGTGTTGATGAACGAGTCGGTCGAGCTACGGCGCGGTGCGGCGGTGGTGACGCTCGCGGGCATCGACGATGCGCATTTCTTTGGTCTCGATGACGTCGAGGCGGCCGCGCGCGGCCGGCGCGTCGACGCGCCCGCGATCCTGCTCTCGCACACGCCGGAGGCGTATCGCGCGGCCGAGCGAGCCGGCTTCGACGCGATGTTGTGCGGCCACACGCACGGCGGCCAGATCTGTTTGCCGGGCGGCATACCGATGACGCTCGATGCGCACATTCCGCGGCGCTTCGGCCGCGGTCGTTGGCACTATCGGCGCATGCTCGGTTACACGTCGGCGGGATCGGGGACGTCGATCGTGACGGCGCGGCTCAATTGCCCGGCGGAGGTGACACTGCACCGATTGCGGCGGGCCTGATCGCGAGCGGCGGGCCAGTCGGCGGGACGCGTCTCGGCGAACCGCAAAAGGCGCTCGACCGCGCGCCGCGCCAACGTCATTCCGTCAGCGGATCGCGAACTCGAAGTTGCGGAAACAACTGGAAATCGCGGTCCTTCGTCAGCAGCTCGTCGACGCCGTGCGCGATGCAGAGAGCGGCGACGCGCGCGTCGTGGACGATGGGCCCGCGCACGCGCGGATTGCGCAAGAGCGGCAGCAACGTGTCGTCGAGCGCGCGGACCGGCGCTTGCCGCCTCGGGCCTTCGCGTCGCAACATCGGCGCGGGGTGTACGGGAGAGCAGCCGAAATGACCCAGTTGCCGCACATCGAAGTCTCGGCAGTCGACTACGGAACCGAAGAAGCCGCGATGGTGCGCTATCGCGCCGACGGCGAACGCCGCGCTGCGGCGCTCGGCAATCGCGGGCCGATTCGATTCGACCCGAACGGCGAGCTCGATCCTGCGATATTGGCGGCGTACGCACGTTGCGGCTTCTACGTCTTCGAAGGCGTCGTATCGCGAGAGGAACTCGACGACATCGAGCGCGACGTAGCGGAACTGTTGGCGCACGCGCCGGCGACGCGCGGCGCGAAGGTCGATCGCGAGGCTCGACCGGCGTGGGGTGTCGATCTGCAGGCCTCGACGTTCAGCTTCGTGAAGCCGCTGTCGGACCCGCTCGGCGGCACGCGTCACGCACACGGCCGGCATCCGGCAAAGATGTTCGAACCGACCGCGCCCGCCGGCGCGCCCGAATGGGTGCTGCAGGTCGTGCTCGGCTCGTTGCAGTTTTCCGACGCGTGCCTGCGTCTGTACGGCCATCCGCAGCTGCTCGCGGTGGCTGCCGCGATCAACGGCGACGACTTCGTGCCGTTCAACGAAGCGGTGTGGATCAAGCACCCGCGCCTCGGCGGTTCGGTCGCCTGGCACCAGGACGGTTGGACGCATTGGCACAAGCCCGACCTCGACGAGCGCAGCCACGGCTTCAACTACATGGCGCAACTGTACGGCTGCAATGCGGCGAACGGCTTGTGGGTGGTACCCGGCTCGCATCGGATCGGCAAGGCGGACATCAAATCGATGGTCGTCTCAGCAGGGTCCGATCGCCTGCCGGACGCCGTGCCGATGCTGTGCGCGCCGGGCGACGTCGCGATCTGCAATCGCCAGGCGATCCACGGCTCGTTCGCGAACACGAGCGACGACGTGCGCGTGACGATCAACTTCGGCTTCCATCGCCGCAAGGACGTGCTCGGCGTCGAGAGCGGCGGCATCCACAACCCGATCGCGGTGTACGACGCCGACCGCATCCACGAGCGCTCGAAGTTGATCCAATACGCGATCGACGCGCGCCGCCGGCGCTTTCCGAACGAGACGCCGTATCGCTATGTGCCGCTCGCCGCCGAGGCGGACGCGTTGCGCTGGACGCCGGAAGCGAAGGCGTCGATCCGCGACTACAACCTGCTCGATCTCGGGATCTGAGCGCCGCGTTTCGCTCGCCGGTCGACGC
>DASRZO010000414.1:0-2191 GCA_035686405.1 Pseudomonadales bacterium
CGACCAACTGCATCACCAGGTTCGCGGTAAACGTCTTCGACATGCTGGCGATGCGAAAACCGTCGGTCGGCTTCAGCTTCTTGCGCATACCGCGCGCGAACGTGCCGGACGCACCGCGCCAATCGACGTCGCGCAGCGGCGCCGCCACCGCGAGAATGGCGCCCGGACCGTCCGTGCCGCACGCGGCCGCGACCAAGGCGTCGAGCTCGCGTTCGATCGAACGGCGGCGACGGGACGTTCTCACGCCGAGTCTCCGTTAGGCCGTCGCGCGCGCCGGCGCGGCGCGTTCGATCGAATGGCCGTGCTCGATCCACGCATCGATGCCGCCCGCCAACGGCCGCACTCGGGTGAGGCCGCGCTGTTTCAGCTTCTCCGCCATCACCGCGGCCGACGCATCGTTCGGACAATCGCAGTACACGACGATGTCGCGATCCTTCGGTAGTTCGATTGCCGCCGCGTCGTCGAAGTAGACGCTGCCCGGAATCCAACCGGACTGCACACGCCGTTCGGCGCTGCGCACGTCGAGGATCGTCGGTTCGCCGGACGCCATCAGGTCGTTCAGCTCGTCGACCGTGATCCGCGACATGCGAATACGTATCTTGAAGCGGTAGCGCTGCCACCATTTGAACCCAACGAATCCGGCGAGCCCGGCGAGCAGCAGCACGATCGCGATGTGACCGAGCTGTTCGAGCTCGTCCAGCATGACGTCGACCGCTTCGTGGAAGACCGCGCCGAGCGCGATCGCACCGGCGGCCCACAACATCGCGCCGGCGCCGTCGTACAACAGGAACCGCGCGAGCCGAGTGCCGCTCTCACCGGCGAGCGTCGTTGCGACTGCGGCAAAACCCGGCACGTATTTCGCGACCACGAGCGACGGCGCGCCATAGCGACCGTAGATTCGCCGCGTCAGTCCGACGCACGAATCCGGCGACAGCGACACGCGGCACATCAGCTTCAACAGCAGCGCGCCGAAGCGGCGGCCGCCGGCGAACCACAGCAGATCCGCGAACAGCGCGCCGAGCGTCGCGGCGAACAAAATGGGCGCGAGCGGCTCGCCGGCGTTCGTCGCGAGCGCGGCCGCGACGATCATCAGCGGATACGCGGGAAACGGCAGCCCGCCCTGGTCGAGGATCACGCAGCCGAACACGACCCACAGGCCGTACGTTTCGATGATGTGGACGAAGACGCCGATGGTCGTGCGTGCGCTCGGAAGGAAGCGCGATCTTCCGACGCGCGCGGCTTTTCGACAAGCGATGGCGTGACTGCGCCGCCGCGCCCTCCGTCGTCGTCAACGGGGCGCCGGCGGCGGCGACGAAGATCGCGGGCACGCGCGCGGGTTCGGTCGGCTCAGTAGGCGTCGTCGATGTATTTGTACGGGTAGTCGGGCTCGACGTAGTCGCCGCGCTTCTGTCGCTTCGGAAACTCCACCTTGTCGCGCGGAGTTTCTTCGTACGGAATGTGCTTCAGGATGTGCCGGATGATGTTCAGCCGACCCCGTCGTTTGTCATCGGTCTTCGCGACGTACCACGGCGCATATCCGGTGTCGGTCGCCGCGAACATGTCGTCGCGCGCGCGCGAGTAGTCGTACCAGCGGCTGTACGATTTCAGGTCCATCGGCGACAGCTTCCAGATCTTGCGACCGTCGTCGACGCGCGCCTCGAGCCGGCGCGTCTGTTCCTCTTCACTGACTTCGAGCCAGTACTTGAGCAGGATGATGCCGGACTCGACCATCATCTTTTCGAACAGCGGCACGACCTGTAGAAACTTCTTCACCAGATCGGGATCGGTGAAGCCCATGACCCGCTCGACGCCGGCGCGGTTGTACCAGCTCCGGTCGAAGATCACGATCTCACCGGCGGCCGGCAGATGCGGCAGATACCGCTGCGCGTACATCTGACTTTTCTCGCGTTCGGTCGGCGCCGGCAACGCGACGACACGGAACACGCGCGGGCTCACCCGTTCGGTGAGCGCCTTGATCGTGCCGCCTTTGCCGGCGCCGTCGCGGCCTTCGAAGACGATGCAGACCTTGAGGCCCTTCTCGACCACCCACAGCTGCAGCTTCACCAGCTCTTCGTGCAGGCGTTTGAGTTCCTTTTCGTATTTCTTGTTCTTCAATTTCTTCGGCGACTCACCGCCGCCGTCAGCACCGTCGTCGTCGTGTTTCACCGTCGTGCTCCACCACCGGATTTCG
>DASRZO010000415.1:0-10621 GCA_035686405.1 Pseudomonadales bacterium
CGAGTTGTACGAGGGCTTCGGTGTGTCCCGCATTCGCCGATTCCTGCAGCCAATAGCGCGCCTTCGGCACGTCGGCCTTCGTGCCGGTACCGGTCAACAACGCATAGCCGACATACAACCGCGCGGAGTCGTTGCCGCCGCGCGCCGCTTTCTGCAGCAGGTCGAACGCGCGTGCAGGGTCCTTGCCGACGCCGATTCCGTCGGCGTACATGCGACCGAGTTCGGTCATCACCGACGGATTGTCGGGATCGAGTTCGAGCGCGCGCGCATAGTCCTGCGCGGCGGAGACATACAAGCGGTCTAACAGAAACGCAAAGCCGCGGATGTAGTAGGCGCGGGCGCGCTGCGGACCGCTCAGGCGCTCGTCGATCACGACTGGATCGAGGTAACTGCGGGCGAGGCTGTAGCGTTTCGCTTCGAGCTGTTCGAGCGCACGCGCGACCGAATCAGCGGGATCCAATGCGAATGCCGCCTGCGCGAGCGTGAGCAATGCGACGAGCGACAAACGGGTGAGCCAAGCGATCAAGGTGCGGCGTATTCGCGACGTTCGTAGCGCGATACATTACCAGCCGATTGCGATGGATTTCCGTGTGACCGATTTTCGAACGGCCGCTTTTCGAGAGAAGGTGTCATTTGCGCTCGTGCGAATGGCGGCGGCATGCGTTGCGTTCGGCGTCTGCGCGAGGATCGCAGCCGAGGAACTCCACATCGAACCTGGGCTCTGGGAGGTGACCTACAGCTATTCGCTGCAAGGCGAACCGCCGGCGCCGGTTCTCGCGCAGTTGTCGGCGGAAAAGCGCGACCAAGTGGAGAAGGCGTGGGCAGCGCGCGTCGGTCGGACGAAAAGCAAAACGTCGAAGAGCTGCGTGACGCAGGAGCAGATCGCAAACGGTACCGCATTCGAGAACGACGTCCACGGACCGGTGCCGGGATGCGAGCGCAGCTACGGCACGCAAACTGCGTCGCGCTGGACGATGGTCGAACACTGCAACAACTCGGCCGGTGTGTCGGAACGCAACATGCAAATCAACGCGAGCAGCCAGCACGCGGTCGACGGTACGATGAACGCGGTGCACGGCGAAGGCGCCGAGGCGAGCGGGCTCGACATGGCATTTCGCGGTAAGTGGCTCGCGAAGGCGTGCGGCAACGTGAAGTGAAGCCTGCGGCAACATCAAGCAAAACGTGGGGCAACGCGAATCGAGGTGTCGATGAACAGACGAGCGCCGCGATGGGGCGAGGCGGACCGATGATCGGCACGAGCGTCGCCGCGATCGATTGCCCGTATTGCGGCGAACGGATCGAGATCGTCGTCGATTGCAGCGTCGACGACCAGGAGTACGTCGAAGACTGCGCCGTGTGCTGCCGACCGATCACGATCGGCACCACGGTCGACGCGGATGGCGACGTATACGTGACGGCGCGCACCGAAAACGGCGACTGAACGTCAGCGCCCGATCGTCGTCGTGTTGAACACGTTGCCGACGCGCAGGAAATAGACCCGCTGCCCGTCTTCGGCGAAGCCGACGCCCCAATACAACGGGCCGATCGGGGATCGATATCCGAAGTACACGCTGCCGTTCATGATCCCGTTCGAGAACGGATCCTTCTTCTGCGCGCCGGCATTCCCGAATTCGGCCGACACGCCGGCGTAGGCCGGGAAGAAGCCGCCGCTTTCTTGCAAGCTCACGCGATAGCTCGCGAACAACTCACCATAGTTTGATCCGTTGACGCGGTTCGGTTCGAGGCCCGACAAGTTGAATAGGCCGCCGCCGCGAAAGAGGGCGTAGATCGGCGCGTCGTTGCCGACGGTCATGTCGTAGCGGACACCGCCGATCAACGTATTGCGGCCGATCGTGTACGCGCCGAGCAACTGAGATATGAGTTGTTGATACGCCTGGTCCGCGCCGAGCTCCTTCGAGGACACGATGTACTCGACGTGGCCTTGTCCGCCGTAGCTCGGGAAGTAACGATCGTCGAGGCCGTCGAACGCGGCGTCGAATACCCACTCGGCGCCGTTGTAGCTGTAGTCGTGCAGCGACGGGTCGCCGATGTTGACCGATGCGTGTCCGGAGAAACGGCGGAAACCGGCAGTGATCGCCGCGTCTTGTCCGATCTCGCGCATGATGTTGAGCTGCCCGCCGAACTGGTCGACCTTGTAGTCGTTCAGCACGTGGCCGCTGCCGTCGAACGTCTCGAGGTCGCGGCGCTCGGCGAATACCGACGGATTGAAGTACCACTGCAGGCCCGGGCCGAGCGCTTTGTGCATCTCCATCAAGAACGCCGGCGTTTCGCCGAGCTGCAGCAACGTCCGCAACTGGGAACCATAGTCGTCGAGGGCGGTGTTCAGCACCGCCAAGCGCAGATTCGCGATCGTGTCGTCGCCGTCGGAGAAGACGTCGAGTCCCCATTCCAGGAAGCGCGTTCCGCGCGAGTCTTGCACGGCGTGAATCCACACGCCGGTCTGCCCGTTCTCTTCGATGTACTGATAGCGCACGAGGTCGAGGAAGCCGAGCCCGTAAATGTCTTGGATCTGCTTGTCGAGCGCGGCGGTGTCGAGCGGCACGCCGAGCGGAATGTGCAGGCGATCGCGAATTACGGTGTCGGAGAAGCGCGAGCGGTTGTCGATCTTGACGAACTGCACGACCGGCGGCCCGCTGACGCACGTCTCGACATAGCGCCGATGCTGCGCGTACACCGCGGGGTCGACCGACAGACGTGCGAGCTGTTCGCGTTTCTCGAGCGCGCCTTTGTAGCCGATCGGGATCGCCTTCGAGACGAGGTCGAAGCTCGACGACGTGATCTCGTCGCCGAGCGCCGGCGTGATCAGTACGTCGCGGTCGGTCAACGTCGCGATCTGCGCTTTGGCGTTGCGCACGACGAGGAGGCCGGTCAGTTGGGCCGTCACGCTGACGAGCGAATTGAGGTTCTCGCGCGGTTCCAGCGGCGTGCCGACGTCGACCGCGATGACCACATCGGCGCCCATCTTGCGCACGACGTCGATCGGTACGTTGTCGGCGAGGCCGCCGTCGACGAGCAGATGCTGACCGTACGGCACCGGATCGAACGCGCCGGGCACCGACATGCTCGCCCGCATCGCGACCGCAAGATTGCCTTGGCCGATGACTACGGCTTCACCGTCGACGATGTCCGTCGCCACGGCACGATAGGGAATCGGCAGATCGTCGAAGCTCGTGTCCTGCACGCGAGCCGACGTCAGCGATTCGAACAGGAAATAGATCTTCTGGCCATGGATGGCGCCGAGCGGCAGCAGCTGTGACTTCGGCCCGATACCGACCTTCGGACCGAAGAGGCCGAGGTTCGCGTCGAGCTTGCGCAGATAGGGTTGGTCGGCGCGCGCGGTCGAATCCTTGAACAGCGTGTCGAAGTCGATCGCGGTGACGGTCGCTTCGAGCTGCTCGGCCGTCATGCCGGTCGCGTAGAACGCGCCAACCAACGATCCCATGCTGGTGCCGGCGACATAGTCGATCGGGATGTGCATTTCTTGCAGCAGACGGATCACGCCGATGTGTGCCGCGCCACGCGCACCGCCGCCGCCGAGGACGAGGCCGACTTTTGGCCGGCCGACGGGGATCTCGTGCGTGCACGGGTCGTCGGCCGCGGCGGTGGTGGTCCACGTTGCGAGCAGCAACGACAGCACGACCGCCCAGCAACGAAACGTCGCAGCCATGGCGTAGCCCTCCCGGAATGATTCTTCTTTCTTTCTGCAGCGCGGACGTGCCGCGCGTCGCGATTAATTCACGAACGCGTCGGCCTGTGAAGGGAAATGAAGGGGCTGCGCGCGAGCTTTCGCGGCAGCCCGAATTGGTGGAGGCGGCGGGAGTTGAACCCGCGTCCGTCGGCCCGCGGCCATCGGCTCTACATGCGTAGTTTCGTCTATTGCTTTAGCTTCGAGACGACCCGGCGAGCAGGGTGTCTCAAGCGATCCCGATTGGTTTTAACGACTCGGCCCCGGGCGAGGCGTCGTGCGCGATCCTGTGAAACGTGCCGCTGATTTCACGCCACAGGCAGCGATCGTCAGCGTTAGCCGGCTTAAGCGGCTAGTGCGTAGTTTTCGTCGTTGGCAACTATAAAAGTTGCAGTAATTGATTAACGAGAGTTACTACCCTCTCGGCATGCACCTTTGGCGTTGATACCGCCGTCGAAGCCAGGTCGCCCCCAGTTCGGAAAATCGGTTAGCGAGTCTACCATTCTTGGACAGCGGACTAGGCCGATTGTTTCAGGACGCGGCCTTGTTCGCGCTTCCAGTCCCGCTCTCGTTCGGTCGCGCGTTTGTCGTGTTGCTTCTTGCCTTTGGCGAGCGCGATCTCGCACTTCACCTTGTTGCCCTTCCAGTACAGCGACGTCGCGACGCAGGTATAGCCCTCCTGGTTCGTCTGCGCGAACAGGCGGGCGATCTCCTTTTTGTGCAGCAACAGCTTGCGGGTACGCTTCGGGTTCGCGATGACGTGCGTGGATGCGCTCACCAACGGCGTTATCGTGGCGCCATGCAACCAAGCCTCGCCGTCGCGAACCATGACGAAGCTGTCGGCGAGTTGGGCCTTGCCGCTGCGAATGCTCTTGAGCTCCCAACCTTCGAGCGCGATGCCGGCCTCGAAGCGGTCCGACAGTTCGTAGTCGAATCGGGCGCGGCGGTTCTGGGCAATCGGCGGCGGCGCTTTGTCTTTGGATTTGGCCATGCGTGCGATTATAGGTCGTGCGCTTGAGCGAGGTGCGTGATTTATCGACAATTCCGCGTCGTTTGCCGTTCGAGTGCGTGTCAGGTTTTCGATGCCGCGAGTTCGACGTTCAGCGTTGTTGCCGTATTCGACGGCTCAAATCTTCGAGCTCGTGCGCGACATCGAGCGCTATCCGGAATTCCTGCCGTGGTGCAGCGAGGCGAAGATCGTTGCGGACGAGCAACGCGAAGTCGTCGCCGAGCTGACGATCCAGAAAGGGCGCATCAGCGAACGCTTCACGACGCGTAATCGCCTCGACTTCCCCGGCTCGATCGAGCTCCAGCTGGTGCAAGGTCCGTTCAAGAGCCTATCGGGCTTGTGGAAATTCACGAATCTCGCCGACCACGGCAGCAAAGTCGAACTCGACCTCGATTTCGAAATGACGACATCGCTGATCCAGCGCACGCTCGGCGTGATCTTCGCCCATGCGACCGGCTCGCTCGTCGATGCGTTTTGCGCACGCGCACGCGCGGTGTACGGCCCGGGGCTCGCGTGAGCGCCGCTCGCATCGAGATGCGAATCGAGGTGGCGATCGCCTGGCACGACCGCCAGTGCGTCGTCGAACTCGATCTGCCCGCAGATGCGACGGTCGCCGACGCGTTGCAGCAGGTCGCCACGAATCCCGAATTTGCCGGCGTCGACCTTCGCACGGCGCCGGTCGGTATCTACGGACGCGTGGTCGATCGCGGCCAACGACTGCGTGAAGGGGATCGGGTCGAAATCTATCGATCGCTCGCGATCGATCCGATGTCGGCGCGCCGGCGGCGCGCGCGGCGCGATGTCAGCCGGCGGGTGGCGGACTGAAGTCCTTGTCGGGCGGTTTCGACTGCAGCGGGTCGGCAACCTTGTCCGCGGCGGTGTCCTCGGCTGCGGTCGTCGGTGCGATGTCGCCGGAAAACTTCGCCAGCTGATCGTTCTCGAAGAAGAGCGACATGCGTAGCTGCTGATAGACGACGTTGCCCACTTCGACCGAATACACGTAGTCCCAACGATCAGGGTTGAACGCGTCGCGCAACACCGGCTCGCCCATCACGAATGCGACTTGGCGCCGCGTCATGCCGGGCTTCAGACGGTCGATCATCTCCTGCGTGATGACGTTGCCTTGCTGCACGGTGACGTTCGCCACTCTCGGCCAATGCAGGTGGCAGCCTGCGAGCAAGACCAACAGCGTTAGCGCGAACCGACGCACGCGTACTCCGGACGATCGATGGGGGCCCGATATTATCGACGCGACGCGGTGGGAGAAAGTGCCGGTGCGGTCACAGCGCGCCGGCCGCAATCAATTCTTCCGCGTATTCGACGGTCTTCTGCGTGATGTCGGCACCGCCGAGCATGCGTGCCAACTCCGCGACTCGGCCGGCGCTGTCCAACGGTTCGACGGTGGTGTCGTATTCGCTCGTCTTGCGAATCAACAGATGGTGTTCGCCGCGTGCGGCGACTTGCGGCGCGTGCGTCACGCACAGCACTTGCGTGTGTTGCGCGAGCCGGCGCAACAGCCGCCCCACGACGTCGGCGGTCGTGCCACCGATACCGACGTCCGCTTCATCGAGGATCAACGCGGGCAGTCGCGACTTCGCGGCGGCGACCACTTGGATCGCGAGGCTGATGCGCGAACGTTCGCCGCCCGACGCGATGCGCGCGAGCGGCGCCGCCGGATACTTCGGATTGGTGACGACGTGATATTCGACCGCGTCGATGCCGGCTTCGGATTCCACTTCGGCGAACACCAATTGGAGGCTGCCGCCGGCGATGCCGAGGTCGTCCATGTGTGCGCTGACGTCTTTGGCGAACTTCCGCGCGGCGCGCTTGCGCTTGCTCGATAGCTCCGCCGCGCCCGCGCGAAAGCGCGCTTCGCATTCGGTCGCGTCGCGGCGCAGCGATTCGACGTCGCGTTCGCTGCCGCCGAGCGCTGCGAATTCGACTTGCAGTTCAGCGAAGCGTTCCGCCAACGTTTCGGGTCGGACGCGGTGCTTGCGGGCGAGCTCGGTGATGCGATCGAGGCGCGCTTCGATGCGTTCGAATTCGTCGGGCGACGACGCCAACGCATCGACGTAGCGTTGTAATTCGCGCGCGCATTCGTCGACGTGGGTCACCGCCGTATCGAGCAGTTCTCGCGCAGCGATCAGCGCGGGGTGCGTGTCGTCGACGGCGCCGAGCAGGCTCGCGATGCGACCGAGCGCGTCGCCGCCGGACTCGTCGTCGCCGGCGAGCGCGCGCAGTGCGGCGCCGACACGCGCTTCGATGTCTTGCGATTTCGACGCGCGCCGGAAGCGATCGTGCAGGTCTTCGTATTCGCCGGCGACCGGCGCAAGCTCCGCGAGCTCACCGAGTTGATACTCCAACAACGTTCTACGGTCGCGCGATCGTTCGATCGCGGTTTCCGTGGCCTGCAAGCGATCCGCCGCGCTGCGCCATGCTCGATAGTCGTCGCGCACGCGCTGTGCGGCGTGCTCGAGCCCCGCATAGTGGTCGAGCAGATCGAGCTGGACGTCGCGCCGCAGCAGCGATTGATGTTCGTTCTGGCCGTGAATGTCGATCAAAGTCGCCGCGAGCTCGGCGAGATCGTTCGACGTGACCGGCGCGCCGTTGATGAATGCGCGCGAGCGGCCTTCGCGGCTGACGATGCGTCGCAGGACACAGCGCCTCGGCGTATCGGGGTCGTCGAAACCGCGCGTGCCGACGAACTCGGCCGCGCGCGCGTTGCCGGCGATGTCGAACTCGGCCGTTACGTCGCTACGCTCGGCGGTGGGCCGCACGACCGCTGCAGCTGCGCGATCGCCCAGCGCGAGTCCGAGCGCGCCGAGCAGGATCGACTTGCCGGCGCCGGATTCACCCGTGAGCACCGTGAGACCGGACTCGAATGCGACGTCGACTTCGCGGACCAACGCAAAATCGCGCACGGTCAAGCGAGTTAACATGCGTCCTCGGCGCGAGCGCCCGGATTGGTTTCGCGGAACATTCGTGCCATTTTAGGGATCGACATCACTCAGCGTAAACGCGTATCTGAACACGTGAAGCGGCCTCCACGATCGGACGACGGCATCGGCGAACGCGCGCAGCGGTTGCTGAAAATGCTGGTCGAACATTACCTCGCGCAAGGTACGCCGGTAGCGTCGAAGACGCTCGCGACGCAGCCCGGCGTCGATGTGAGCCCGGCAACGGTGCGCAGCATCATGGCGGAACTCGAGGCGCGCGGCCTCGTCGTGTCGCCGCACACGTCTGCGGGCAAGATTCCGACGAATCTCGGCCTGCGCTTCTTCGTCGACACGTTGCTGTCGGTGCAGCCGCTCAATCGCGGTAGCGTGCAGATGTTGCGCGAAGGCCTCAATCCGGATCTCGCGCCGGCGCGATTGGTGGAATCCGCGTCGACGCTGCTCGCCGAAATCAGCCGCATGGCCGGCGTCGTGACGTTACCGCGGCGCGAGCAAGTATCGCTGCGGCAGATCGAATTTTTGCCGCTGACCGCGAATCGCGTGCTGGTGATCTTGGTCGTCAACGAGCGCGACGTGCAGAACCGCGTCATCCACACCGATCGCGAATACGGCGAGAGCGAGCTGGTGCAAGCGGCGAACTTCATCAATCGCGAGTTCGCTGGAGAATCGCTGCAGCACATCCGCACGTCCCTGATCGAGGGGATGCAGCGAGACAAGGCGAGTGTCGATCAATTGATGCAGCTCGCGCTCGACATGGCCGCCAAAGCATTCGACGTGTCGGGGGATTCGGGCGAGGCCGACGGATACGTGGTCGCCGGCGAGAAGAACCTGTTGCACGCGCCCGGTGACGCGGAAGCGATCCGTCGGCTATTCGATGCGTTCGCGCGCAAGCGCGACATCCTGCATTTGCTCGATCGGTGCCTCGACTCCGACGGCATTCAGCTCTTCATCGGCGACGAATCGGGCTACGAGCTGCTCGGCGACTACAGCGTCGTCACGGCACCCTATCGGGTCAACGGTCGGGTTGCCGGTGTACTCGGCGTGATCGGACCGACGCGGATGGCGTACCACACGGTCATTCCGATCGTCGACGTCACTGCGCGTGTCCTCGGCGCGGCGCTCGATCACACCTGAATCGACCGGCGTGCGGCCGGCTTGGAATGCATCACCCCGTCCCCATTATCGGAAATCGCGTTGCTACGGAGCTGCCGTTCAGATGTCCGAAGAGAAAGCACAGTCGCCCGACCCGGGCGCGGTCGATGCAGCCGGTGTCGGCGCCGAAGACCTCGGCGCTGCGCTCGAAGCGGCCCGCGCCGCGGCCGAGCAGGCACGCGATCAAGCGTTGCGTGCGCAGGCCGAGGCGGAGAACGTCCGCCGCCGGGCGCAACGCGATGTCGAGAATGCCCACAAGTTCGCGCTCGAACGCTTCGCGAACGACTTGTTGCCGGTGGTCGACAGCCTGGAGCGGGCGGTCGAATCCGCGCGAGGACAGGCCGCCGGTGGCGCGGCCACGGCGATCGCCGATGGCGTCGAGCTGTCGCTCAAGCTCTTCGTCGACACGCTGGCCCGAGCGGATCTCAAGCAGCTCGACCCCGTCGGCGAACCGTTCGATCCGAAATTCCATCAGGCGGTCAGCATGGTCGAGAGTCCGTCGGCCGAGCCGAACTCGATCCTCCAGGTGCTGCAGAAGGGCTATACGTTGAACGGCCGTTTGGTACGGCCGGCGATGGTGATCGTCGCGAAGGCGGCGAAGGCTTGATCGCCGGTTGGACGAATCCGAGCGAAGCCGTTGAAGTTTCACGTCGTGGGCCAATATAGGGGCTAGTCGATCGCCCCAGGTGAATTGGGGCCATCCAAGGAGAACGATAGATGGGCAAGATCATTGGCATAGACCTCGGGACGACGAACTCCTGCGTGGCCGTCATGGAGGGCAAGGACGTCAAGGTCATCGAAAATTCCGAAGGCGATCGCACGACGCCGTCGATCATCGCGTACACCGATGAAGGCGAGATCCTGGTCGGCCAATCGGCGAAGCGGCAGGCGGTGACGAACCCGACGAACACGCTGTCGGCGGTGAAGCGGTTGATCGGCCGCAAGTTCAAGGACCAAGTCGTCCAGAAGGACATCAACATGGTCCCCTACAAGATCATCGACGCGAAGAACGGCGACGCGTGGATCGATGTGAAGGGCCAGAAACTGGCGCCGCCGCAGATCTCGGCCGAAGTGTTGAAGAAGATGAAGAAGACCGCGGAAGACTATCTCGGCGAGACGGTCTCCGAGGCGGTCATCACCGTGCCTGCGTATTTCGACGACTCGCAGCGGCAAGCGACGAAGGACGCCGGTCGCATCGCCGGCCTCGACGTCAAACGGATCATCAACGAACCGACGGCCGCGGCACTCGCGTACGGCATGGACAAGCATCGCGGCGATTCGAAGATCGCGGTGTACGACCTGGGCGGCGGTACGTTCGACATCTCGATCATCGAGATCGCGGACGTCGACGGCGAGAAACAATTCGAAGTGCTGTCGACGAACGGCGATACGTTCCTCGGCGGCGAAGACTTCGACAAGACGTTGATCGACTACCTCGCGGACGAGTTCAAGAAGACGAACGGCATCGACCTACGCGGCGACCCGCTGGCGATGCAACGCCTGAAGGAAGCCGGCGAGAAGGCGAAGATCGAGCTGTCGTCGAGTCAGCAGACGGAAGTCAATCTGCCGTACATCACGGCGGACAAGACCGGCCCGAAGCATTTGGTGCAGAAGGTCACCCGCGCCAAGTTGGAATCGTTGGTCGAGGCGCTCGTCGAGAAGACGATGGCGCCGTGCCGTACCGCGCTCGAAGACGCCGGCGTGAAGGTGTCGGATGTCGACGAAGTCATTCTGGTCGGCGGTCAGACGCGGATGCCGCTCGTGCAAGCTCGCGTGAAGGAGTTCTTCGGCAAGGAGCCG
>DASRZO010000416.1:0-13156 GCA_035686405.1 Pseudomonadales bacterium
ACCACCCGTGATGCAACCCAACCACCGTCACGAGCCCGACCAACCGTGATCCAACCCAACCACCGTCACCAGCCCGACCACCCGTGATCCAACCCAACCACCGTCACTGGCTCGACACGCTGGTGGAGGAACCACACCACCGTCACTAGCCCGACCACCGGTTATGGAACCCCTCACCACCGCTGCGCTCCCAACCACCCAACGAGATCATCGACGCGCAACCCATCCGCGCACCACCACATTGCCGCTGCCGGAACCCAAATCCGCTCACCCGATCGAACGGCAGTGCCGCGACGACCGCCTATTGCTGTTGTTGCGCGCGCTGCTGCTTCGCGAGAAAGCGGTCGAGCGCGTTCGCGAACGTTTGTCGGTCGGTCGCGTCGAGCGGCGGCGGCCCGCCCGACACGGCGCCGCTGTCGCGCAACGTCGCCATCAAATCGCGCATGGCGAGGCGTTCGCGGATGTTCTCTTCGGTGTAGAAGTCGCCGCGCGGGTTGAGCGCGGCGCCGCCTTTCGCGACGACGCGGGCGGCGAGCGGGATGTCTGCCGTCACGACGAGGTCGCCCGGCTCGAGCCGATCGACGATCGCGTCGTCGGCCGCGTCCACGCCGGTGGAAACGGTGACGGCGGTGACGAATCGGGAGCGCGGCGCCTGCACCGGTTTTCCGGCAACGAGCGTCATTTGGGTTCGCGTGCGTTCGGCTGCGCGCACGAGGATGTCGCGAATCGCGTTCGGGCACGCGTCTGCGTCGACCCAGATGCGCATCAGATCAACCCAAACTCGCGCAGCCGCGAACGTAGCCACGGCGTGAACGCAGTCGGCGTCGCGGCGATTTCGACCGCGAGATCGTGCAGGGTGATTCGGCGCACGTCGGCGACTTCGACCGGATCGATCGAGTATTCGCCCTCGTACACCCCTCTGAAGCTCTGTTGTAGCTCGTGATCCTTGATCCCGAATTCCGGCATGTCGACGCAGCCGCGGACGACCCCGCCGAGCGCCGTCAACACGACGCCGCGAATCGACAGCTCTTCGTCGAGGCCCCGATGCGCTGCCTGTTCGAACGTTTCGCCCGGCTGTAGGTGTTCGCCGACGCTGACATCCCACGCGTTCGGCCATATGTCCTTGCCGGCGGCGCGCCGCTGCAAGTACAGACGACCGGTGCGATCGAATAGCAGCACGTTGCTCGCGCGATGCCACAGGCCGCGACGATGGACTTCGCCGCGCGGCACCAGGCCGAGCGGGCGTCCATCGTGGTCGTAGGTTTCGAAGAGCTCCGTGGCGGTCAAATCACGGCCGAATCACGATCACAGTGCCGTCGTCGACGGCATTCCAGATCGTGTCCATCGCGTCGTTGGCGACTGCGATGCAGCCGTCGGTCCAGTCGTCCCACGACACCTGCGCCAGGGCGGGGTCGTTGGGCATGCCGTGGATCATCACGTTGCCGCCGGCCGGCCTGCCGGTGTGATTCGCTTTCGCGAGATCGTTCGGGTTCGGATACGAGATGTGCAGCGAGCGATAGAAGCGGCTGACGGGATTGCGCCAGTCGATGTAGTAGCGGCCCTCGGGCGTGCGCGCGTCGCCTTCGCGCGATTTCGGACCGACCGGATTGCGGCCGAGCGAAATCGGGAAATGCGCGATCACCTCGCCGGCGCGCAGCAGCATCAATAGGCGTTCGGATTTGTAGACGAGTACGGCGTCGGCTTTCAGCGACGGCGCGTCGGCGTGGCTCGCGCCGATCAGTAGCGCAGCGACGCAAAACGCGGCCGCGCGCAGCGACCGCGCCGTTGCGCCCTGGGTACGAGCGCGTCTTCCCTGTTGTTCGCTCATCGAACGAGAAACCTCTTTCGAGAGACCTCCATGAACCTGCCTATTTTGTCGTGCCGGCCGATCCAGCGTCGAGCCGTCGCGTGCCGCGGATCGTGCGCCGGCAGTGATCGACATCGCAAAACGCATCGTTCATGTATCGGCACCGACACGATCGCCGGCGTTGATCGTGCCGCCGACTTCGATGCGCGCGCGCAGTCCGGCGCGGTGAGCGAACGTCGCGACGACCTCCGCCGGCGTCACGTTCGAACGCGCCAACCGCCGGCCTAGCGTCGCGCATGGTTCGCACAGCTCGACGCCGACCAGCGTCGTCTGTCCGACACGAAACCGTTTGCCGACGAGTTCGTTCAGCGCGACGCCGCGCGTCACGACGTTGCGGCGCGGAGCGCCGACGTCGATCGCGAGGCCGGTCGCGGCGTTGAACCGCTCGATTTCGGCCGCGTCGATCAGCGTGATCTGGCCGTCGTGCACGGTCGCGCCGTCGCGGAAGTTACTCTCGCGGGCGTTGCTCTCGCGGGCGTCGATGTCGCGGGCGTTGATGTCGCGGAAGTTGCGATCGCCCCGGATACCGGCACCGGCAACCAAGACCGCGGTCGCGATCCGACACATCGGTGCGCCGCCGGTCGGTGCGATGTAGATCGATTCGATGGCGCCCGACATCCGACGCTGTCCAACGATTCCGCTACGTGGCGGCCATATTGCCTCGGCCTCCGCGCCGATGTGAAGGGCACGGTGGGTGTCGCGGGCGTCGCGGTCGGACGCGCCGCGCGCGGGCGAGATCGTCAGCGGAAGCGAAGCGCCAACGGTGTCGGTGAAGGGCGGACGCACGCGGTGCGGCGCCATCGGATGGCGAGACGTTCGGCGCAGCGCGGTCGTCGGTCGCTGGCAATCGCAAAAGGCATGGTGTAGCCTTCCCGTCGCCTAGGAACAGTCCCGCCCCGATTTCCCGTCTTAAGTCGCACACTTTTACGTTCAAGTCGGTCATCGTTTCGGTTTCGAAGCATCGTGGCGGCATAACGCCGTCACGAATTGGCAATAAACCTGTGCAAGGTAGCGTTCAGCGGGAGCCGAGCACGTTGTGAGGTCCGGGTCAGCCGGACGCGGAGTAATTTGAGTGAAGAAGATCTACGTAGGAAATCTGTCTTGGGGCACCACGGATCGTGACCTCGAGCAGTTGTTTTCGGCCCACGGCGACGTTCGTTCGGCCACCGTCATCACGGATCGCGATACCGGCCGCTCGCGCGGTTTTGGTTTCGTCGAGATGGAAGACTCGGCGGCGAACGAGGCGATCAATGCGCTGAATGACAAAGAAGTCGACGGTCGTCGGCTGAAGGTCAACGAAGCGAAAGATCGTCCGGCGCGAGATCGCGGCGGCCGTTCGGGCGGCGGCGGTGGCGGTAGCCGCTGGTAAACCTCCGATAGAGAGTAGCGATCGCGACTACGAACCGCGTGAGCGGTGAGCAGTTCGCGATCGACGAGACCCGCTTCGAGAGGACCCGCATCGTGCGGGTCAGGATTCGAGATTGTTTGACCCTTACCGCTGTGGCACCCGGCATCGACCGGCGCATCGCGGTAAGCGGTCTACGTTTTGTCCGACACGCCTGAGCGTTCGCCGCTAGCGCGAACCGGACTGGCGCTCCCCCGGTTCCGATTCAAGCGTCCGCGGTCGCCGGATCGATCATCTTCCGCACCGGCGTGATTTTCGACGCCGGAAAACCGCTGCGCTTCGCGTGCTCGTGGATCAGCGCTTCGTTCGCGGCGTGATAGATGCAGAACGTCTTGTCGCCGGCGACGTAGGAATGCTCCCACTGGATCGCTTTCTTCTCGGCTTGCATCTCGGCGAGCACGCCGTTCGACTTTTGTGCGGCTTGACGCAGTGCTTCGCGTTCGGCCGAACCGATTTGCGGAATGTCCCGTTCGATGACGTATCGCGGCATGACCTGCTCCCAGACTGTTGTTGTCGAAGTGGGCGGTTAGGGTACTGCGACCGACGCCGCGTTGTGTAGGGCAGGCGGACCGAGCGAGTCGTGCGGCGCGAGTGCAATGCGCCACGCATGCAGCTTGCGTTCGCGCGAAACCGACGCGTTGGCTGGGCTGGTCGACGGCAGGCGCACGAGTTCGGCGGCGACGCTCTCGAGCGACGGCAACACGTGTTTGCGGAACAACGTTTCGGCGTTGCCGCCGTTGAAGCAGATGCGTTCGATGCGCCGATGGGCCGCGAAAAAGCGCGCGAAATCGTTCGGTACGACGCTGTCGGGATCGATGCGCGAATCGAGGCTGCCGGCGCGCTCGCACGACGCGAGTACGTCCCACACCGCGATCTGCGAATCCGCCAGGCTTCGCACACGCGTCGCGTAGTCGCCGGTCGGATCGAACCCGAAGAGTTCGCCGACGATCGGCCAGAACGCATTGCGTGGGTGGCCGTAGTACTGGCCGGCCGCGAGCGACGCGACCCCTGGCATCGTGCCGAGGATCAGCGTGTGCGCGGTTGTGCGTCCGATCGGTGGAAAGCTGCGTATACGTGCCGCCAACGGGCGCACCGAGGCGCGTGCCGAACCTCGCGGCGGACGGGTATCCGTATCCGGTCGGCGCCCAGGCATTGGCGCCGCATCGTTCCGCAACCGTTTGCGTTGCGTCATCTCGCGACAGAGCGCGCGGCCGCCTTCAGCGAGCGATCCATCGCTTCGATCAATTTGCGCTGCTCGGCAGTGGTCGATACCCGCATACGAGTGAACTCGGCGTGGTCGAGTTTGACGTCGGCGAAGATACCGGCCGGATCCTCGTGGAAGTGCAGATAACCCTTCGCTTTGAAATAGAACGCGCCGGGCGTTCGCTCGCGTAGTTCCGGACGCCGGCGGACTTCGACGAGCAAGGCGTCGATCAGGCGCAGCGTAGCGGGCGTCGCGTGCTTCATCGTTCGGTACTTCGTCCCTCGTTGCGACGGCGCATCATCGCGCCGGCCCGGCGCACGCCGCAACGTGGTTCAAAGATGTACGAAGGCGCGGCCGCGGGCCGAGCCGGCGTGCGACCGAGAGGCCGAACCCGTGGCGATAGAAGGCGATCGCGCGGTCGAGATCCGGCACGTCGATGTTGATCAGGACGTCCGTCAAGCGATGCGCTCGTCGGCGGCGAGGCGGCGCGCGAGATGCGGCGTCGCCGCAATGATGCGATCGATCGTGGCGCGCACGTGTGCGTCGGCCGCGACGGGATTCGTCGCGAAATCGACCACGGCTTCGTCGACGTCGGGCAAGGGCTCTTCGGCAAAGCCGCACGCGGCGGTGAAGAGCGGTGCCGCGGCGAAGCCGAACTGATCGCGCAACGCCACGCGATGTTCCGTGCTCATTGCGATCACGAGCGTCGGCGCCGCGAGCATCTCGGCCGTGACGGTGCGGCGCCGGTGCCCGCGCACGTCGAGGCCCATTTCGAACAGATAGTCGCTCACGATCGATTTGACGACGTGCGGAAAATCTTCGGTGCCGGCCGACTCGACGACGAAGCGGTCCGTGTCGCGCAGCGCGGCCCTCAACGCGTATTCGGCAGTCAAGCTGCGAAAGATGTTGCCGGTACAGACGAACAGAATGCGGCGGCGCATCGATACTCCGTGCCGACGAATCGACTAAGCGGCGTTGCTCTTGAAGTGGAAGAACGACCACGCCTTGCCGTTGACGATCCGACGCTCTTCGATCTGCCGGTCTTGCGTGTAACGCGAGATCGCCTTGCGCCAAAACGGAATCGCCGGCAGGTTGCGCTCGTAGACGCGCACCAGCCAGTTGCCCGCGTGCAGGTTCCAGACGTGATTGGCCAGCGCTTCGGCGATGCCCGAGTGGCGGTAGCGCCGCATGACGAAGAACTCCTCGACGTCGTGGCCGTCGCCGCCTTGCAGCCACGGCTTCGCCGATCCGACGATTGCGAATCCCGCGAGCTTGCCGCCGCTGCGAGCGACGTAGAATTCGTCGCCGCGTTTCCAATGAGGCGACAGGTCGTACCGGTAGTTGCCGTGGTCGCCGATGTCGAAGAGGAACCACTCCGACATGTCGTGCAAGTAGTACTCGAACAGGTTCGTGACGAGTTCGTTCGACGACTCGTCGACGCGTTCGACGGCTAGATCGATGCTCACGATTTCCCTCCGACGTCGCGATAGCGGGCTTCGACCAATTCGGTCGGGTAGAGGCGTTCCAGGCGGCGGATCGTGAAATGTCCCTTCGCCATCTGCTGGAAGTGACTGATGAAGAGCCAGTTCAGGATCGCGCCGCCGGCCGCGCCGATGATCGGTACCGCCTGCGCGGCGGCCTTTTCCGACACTTGAACGCTGAACCGGGCAGCCACGGCTCGAACGAACTTCAGCAGCGGCGAGGCCGCCCCTTTGACGACCTGTTTGGTCATCAGATGCTGCGCCGCCTCGCGCACGGCGTTCGCAAGGCCGATCCGCGCGACGTAGTAGGCGGACTCCGCCGCGTCGTCCGTGGCCGAACGCCCGCCGAGCGCGAACACCGACAGGCACGCGAGGCGCGCGTCGGCGGTGTCGAGGTCCTCGCCTTCGGCGCGCGCGATGTCGGCGATCGAGCGCAACATCACGGTCGTCGTCAGCGGCAATTCGATCGCGAGTGCGCCGAGTCCGAGCGCGCCGCTCGCCGCGCCGGCGCCGGTGGCGGCGAGCGTGTGGACCCACGCGTTCGCAGGGCGAATCTGCGAGCCGTCGAGCGTCGCGAGCGCCACGGCGGCCGCCTTCTGGAGCGCGTTGCGGCCGATCGCATGGATGCGCTGCTGCCATCGCTGCGGCAGATGCGCGAACCCTTGCTCGATCGGTACACCGAGCAAATCGACGACCTGAATCGCGAGCCGCGGTCGCTCGAGTTGCACTTTCGCGACGGCGAGTTCGCGCAAATGACCCGCGGAAAGTTCGACGACAGCGGGGAGCGTTTGCGTCATGCGCGTGCGCTCGCGATCGGGGCGAGATGCAACGCGTGCTCGGGGCACGCGCGTACGCACAGCTGGCACGCGTGGCAGTCGAGCGGCTTCACCACGAACGCTTGTTTATTGCCGTGCGCCCATGCCTTCACACGCCCGAGCAGGCTCAACTGCGCGCGATGTTCGCGCGTCAGCGTGCCGATCTCGAAGACGTCGAACGGACACACGCGCACGCAATCGGCCTTGCCTTCGCAACGGTCGCGGTCGACGACCGGTGCGACCTTGCCGGGCACGTCGCCGCAATCGTCGGGCGTTCGCTTTTCGCTCGTGCTCATGTGCGGCTCCGCTCGGTTGCGCGTCGTTGCGTGGTCACGATTGAACGGTCGCGCCGGGCAGCGCAGTGCGATTGCCGAAGCGCTTCAGATTGCGCGCCCGCGCGCGCGCGATTTCCTCGGCGCGGTTGCGCGGCGGCGAATTCGTTTCGAGCGACCGCAACAGATTCGTCGATATCCGCGCGATTTCGTCGACCGAAAACAAGAACGCCGCTTCGTTCGCTTTCGACGGCTTGGTGAAGCCGCTGACCTTGCGCACGAACTGCAGCGCTGCGGCGTGAATCTCCTGGTCGGTGACCGGCGGGTCGAAGTTGAAGAGCGTTTTGATGTTGCGGCACATCGCGATACCTCACTGCGGTGGTGTTCGTTGTCGCGCGAGCGCGCCGATTGCGCTCGCGACGTTGTAGCGCGCCTGCGCTTCGAAGCGATCGAAGAACGGCGTAGTCGCGTAGATCCGCTCGCGTTCGAGGAAACGCTGGAGCACGCCCGCGCGTGCGGCGACGTAGTCGCGCCACTCGACCCAATGATATTCGCGGCGGATGTCGGCGTCGTAGCGCGCGAACGCATCCGGCGCTTGGCCGAGGATGCCGAGATCGATGTCGACGGTGAGCTGCGCGTCGGCGTCGTCGGTCCGCGCCGCGTGACGGGTGGCGAGGATCAACGCCTGAACTCGCCCGGCCACGCTCGCGGCGGCGCCGGCCGACAGCAGCGCCGCGTGCGCCCATTGGGCACTGCGCGCTTCGTTGTCGTCGCGATGGGTGTCGTAGATCGCATCGTGGAAGAAGAGTGCTACGGCGATTTCGTCCGGGCGCTGCGCGTAGGCGCGTACGCCGCGCAGCGCCTTCAGGCATGCGTCGACGTGACGTACGTCGTGATAGTGACGGTTGGGCGACGAATACGCGCGCCGCAATTCGCCGAACAATCCATCGAGCGGATCGTCGGAACGTGCGGCGTCGGCGCGCGCACCGACGCCGGCGAATGCGTCGCGCAACGCCGCGCGGCTGAACGCACTCGTTGGGGCAGGCATCGCGTCAGCCGATGAACATGGTCGGCCGGTCGACGAAGCACACCGGATTGCCGAACGGATCTTCGATGTAGAACGAACGCTCGCCCCACGGCCGGCGCGCGATATCGGCGAGCGCGGCGCCGCCGGTTTTACCGCGCGGGAACGTCGCTTTGGCGGCGCGGCAACGCGCCTGCGCAGCCTCGAGATCGTCGACGGCGAGATAAATGTGGTCTTGGTTCGGGCGGGCGCTGTGGTGGTCGCCGTCCGCGCGCGGGTCGTAACACGCGAGGATGGTGCCTTCGCAGTCGAAATAGTGCCGCCCCGGCGACACGCGCTTGCCGGATGTCGCGAGAATCGCGCCATAGAAGCGCGCGGCAGCGTCGATGTCGCCGACCGGCATGATCACGCGATAGAGCCTCGTCATCGGTTTGCCTCCGTCGTCACAGCGGTTTGCTCATGTGTTGGCTGGTCGGCGCGAAGCCCGCGCTCTCGTACAACGCGATGGCACCGCGATTCGGCGCGAATACGTTCAAGCCGATCGCGCGCGCGCCGAGCGAGCGGGCGAAGCGCTCGGCCGCATCGAGCAGCGCGCGGCCGTAGCCGTGCCGGCGCAACGGCGCGAACACGAAGATCTGGTAGATGAACGCGTGGCGATAGCGCGCATCGAGCGCGAGCCACAACAACCCGATGCGCCGATCGTCCGCGACCTCGACGCCCCATAGCAGATGTTGGTCCGGCGTCGCGATGCCCTGCGGCAACGTCGTTCGACGCTGCTCCGCGACGAGCGCTTCCGCTTCGGCACGATCGAGCGCATCGGCGTGCATGCGTTCGCCGACGTATTGCGCGTGCATGTGAGTGAAGAACGCGTCGAATTCGTCGGCAGCGATCGGCTGCAGAGCGACTCGCGGATCGGTCTTGCTCATCGCAAATGCGCTTTCACGAGCGGGTACATTCCTGCGGCGAGCAGCGGCAGCGCCCACCACGCCCATTCGCCGAGCAATAGCGTGAAGCCGGCGTAGCCCAGCCACGGTAACCCCAGGGTCGCGATCAGCATCGCCGCGCCGAACGCCGCGGCGAACGAAGCGAAGAACACCCAGAACCCGCGCGGCAGGCCGCGCAAACCATCGACGCCGCGATCGTCGCGGGCAATGAATGCGACGTGGCCGATGAACACCCACATGAGCGACAACGCGACGAGCGCGACGACGTTGGCCGCGGTCCATTCGCGACGCCACGCGGCGAGCGCGAAGAACACTGCGAGCAGCGCGAGCAAGATGCGCAAGAGCAGCACGTGCCGAAGCGGCATCGTCGGGCTCTCCGGGGCGGCGCCGGTTGAGTGAAATGGGACTGCTGCGCGGCAATCTGCCCTTCGGCCGCCGCGGCGGTCAAGCGATTACACGACGCCGTGGGCGATCGGATATTCTTCGATGGACGTCGCGGTCTCGGTGGATGTGCGACTCGGCGAGATCGTAGCGTCGGCGCAAGCCGGCTCGGCACATCGTCACGACATCGGAATCTCGAAAGCATCGGAAAGGGGGGCTCATGATCCGGATCGTTTTCCTGTTGCGCCGCAACCCCGCGCTGTCGTTGGCGGAATTCCAACGTTACTGGCGCGAGCAGCACGGTCCGCTGGTGGCGAGTCACGCGCAGCGCATCGGCGCGTTGCGCTACGTGCAAGTGCATCGGCTCGACGACCCCATCAACGAGCGGATGGCGCAAGCGCGCGGCGGTATGGAACCGCCGTACGACGGCGTCGCGGAACTCTGGTGGGAGTCCGAAGCGGCGCTGCGCAGCGTGCTCGCGACGCAGGACGGTCAACGCGCGGGCGCGGAGCTCGTCGAGGACGAAGCGAAGTTCATCGATCTGCCGAATTCGCCGCTGTGGTTCACGTACGAATATCCGCAAGTGAACCCGACGCCTGAGAACATCGTCGCGCGCGAGCGCAACAGCATCGTGAAGTTGTACTTCCCGCTGCGGCGCCGCGCGGAGCTGACCGAAGAGGCCGCGCAGCTCTATTGGCGCACCAATCACGGGCCGCTGATCCGCCGGCACGCCGCGGCGAACGGGATCATGCGTTACCAGCAGGTGCATCGCTTCGAGACGTCGCTCGAGAACGATCTGCGTGCGGCGCGCGGCACGGTGGTGCCGCCGTACACCGGTCACGCCGAAGTATGGTTCGATCGCGGCGTGCAGCGCGGCGGACCCGAAGCCGCCGCCGCCGGTGCGGCCGCGATCGAGGACGAGGCGAAGTTCATCGATTTCAAGCGTTCTTGCATGTGGATCGGCAAAGAGCACGTATTCATCGACCGGATGTAGCGGCGCGCCTTCATATGCGCGTTGGCGCGCGCGTTGCAGGCGCGTGTTCGCCGGAACGAGCGATCCGCGCGCTCGATGTTTTCGACGAGTTGGAGCGGAAGGGCGGATCAGGCGACGGTGCGCTCGCGGCCGTGGCGCACGAAGCGCTTCTTGCGCCGATACGGAAACACGTCCATCACTTCACCGGCCTTGATCGCGTTCTGTAGGCCCTGCCAGTAGTTCGGATCGAACAATTCGCCGTGCATTGCGTCGAACGTCCGCTTGATGTCGGGTCTCCCGAACAGGAAACGGCGGAACTCTTCCGGGAAAACGTCGCGCGGTCCGACGCTGAACCACGTCTCGGCGGAGAACTCTTCTTCGGACGTGTGCGGGTTCGGCATCGCGCGGAAGTTCACGTCCGTTAGATAGCAGATCTCGTCGTAGTCGTAGAACACCACCCGGCCGTGGCGCGTGACGCCGAAGTTCTTCAGCAGCATGTCGCCGGGGAAGATATTCGCCGCCGCGAGTTGCTTGATGGCGTTGCCGTATTCGTCGAGCACTTCGCGAATCTGTTCGTCGGTCGCGGTCTCGAGATAGAGATTGAGCGGCGTCATCAGGCGCTCGGTGTAGAGGTGATCGATGATCACGAGATCGTCGGTGAGCGTGACCGACGAGCGCGCGACGCTCAGCAGCTCGTCGATCAACTCCTTCGAGAAGCGCGCCCGCGGAAACGCGAAGCGCATGAATTCTTGCGTGTCGGCCATGCGTCCGACGCGATCGTGCGTCTTGACGACGTAGTATTTCTCTTTGACCTGGTCGCGCGTGGTGTCCTTCGGCGGTGGGAACTCGTCTTTGATGACTTTGAAGACGGTTTGATACGACGGCAGCATGAACACCGTCATCACCATCCCTTTGACGCCGGGCGCAATGACGAACTGATCTTTGCTGCGCGCGAGGTGCATCAGAAAGCCGCGATAGAACTCGGACTTGCCGTGCTTGTGCATGCCGATCGCCGCGTAGAGTTCGGAGCGCTTCTTCCCCGGCAACAACGCGTTCAAGTAGTCGATCAGCACGTACGGGTACGGCGCATCGACCATGAAGTACGACCGCGTATAGCTGAACACGACCGAGAGTTCGTCTTCGTCGCAGATCAGCGTGTCGACGTACAACTTGCCGTCGTCGTCGACGAGGATCGGCAGCACTACCGGCCACGTCGATCCCGAATAGCGTAGGGCGCCGACCAGATACGCGCCTTTGTTGCGATAGAACACGGACTTCAGAATTTCGACGTCGAGTCCGCTCGGGCGGCGAATTTCGGGCCGCGCTTCCGCCAACGAGCGCAAGATGTTGCGGACGTCGCGGTCGATGTCCTGCCACGGCAATTCGAAATCGACGTCGCGCAGCATCTGCGTCACCGTCGCGACGATGTCGCGGTTCATCGGATACGTCCGGTAGATCGCCTCCTGCGGCACCACGGGCGGCGCGTCGAATTCGCTCCACACGAACGACTGCGTTTCGTCGACGCGAGGGTCGCGCGCGATGCGGCGGTGGATCGAGTTGAAGTACGTCTCCGCCAACTCGAAGTCCGGCTGCGTCGCGAGCAACCGGAGGTACGCGCCCTTGACCGCGCGCGAGAGCGAGGCCGACATCGTCGGCTCGCCGAGCCGAGCGCGGATGTCGGCGGCGAGCGAATTCATGAAGTCTTTGTAGATCTCGATCCGCAGCGCACTCGCGTTTTGGCCTTCGAGCCACGCGCGCGCTTCGAAGCGCGTCTTCGCGGCGAGCGTGATTTCGCGAAAGCGGTTTCGATAGGCGCGAAAGCTCGCGAGGATCAGCGCGGCGATTTCGGCCGCATCGACCTGCGGCGCCGGCGCGTTCATTGATTCAACTGCGTGACCGAGCCCGCGAGCATCAGCATCATCACGATGAACGCGATCACGACGACGTACGGCATCTGCGCGTTGACGCCGCCGCGCGCTTCGAGGACGCGCTCTTGGGCGTCGAGTTGGCCGGGGAATTCGGTGCGCGCGCGGGCGATCTGTTCGCGCGACCAACGGTAGTACAGGCCGTTCGCGTTCAGCGGCAACCACACGAATGCGAATGCGCCGGCACCGAGCCACATGAGCGGCTTGCCGGTGCCGGGCAGGACGGTATCGACCAGTGCCGCGGCGATCGCCACCACGTATGGCGCGACGAACACGATGACGGCGAAGCGGTACTGCTTGCGATAGAGGAGCCAGAACAGGCCGATGACGAACACCGGCCAGTGCCACGAAATCGGCGCGTAGCCGCGACTATCCGCGCGGCGAAAGTAGCTTAGATAGAACTCCTGATTGGGTTCGCCGATGACAGCGCGGTAGAGATTGTCCGACGGTGTGTCAGCCTGGGTCACGACCCTCTCGGAATCTCATTGAATGGCACGTTCTTGTCGACGCGAATGTCGGCTGGCAAGCCCAATACGCGCTCCGCGATGATATTGCGCAAAATCTCGTCGGTGCCACCCGCGATCCGATAGCCCGGGGCGCCCATGAAATTCTGTTGGAACGCGAGATCGGCCGGGACTTTCGTCGGATCCATCAGGATCCCGCCCATGTCCATCAAATCCATTCCGAACGAGCCGATGTCCTGTTGCTTCTTCGCGCTGACGACCTTCGTGATCGAATTTTCCGGCCCCGGCGTCGCGCCGCGCGACAATGCGCTGATGACGCGATAGTTGGTGTAGCGCAACCCGCTCGACTGGCAATACCAGTCCGCGAGCTTCTCGCGGACTGCCTGATTGCGGATCGCCGG
>DASRZO010000417.1:0-3727 GCA_035686405.1 Pseudomonadales bacterium
GCGGTTCCAGTTCGCCGAGACGGTCGCGACTTGGCCGATGGCCTTGTTGTCGGAGCACGGCTTCGACAGCTTCGTGAGCTCGTCGGTCGCCGCCTTCACGGCGGCGTCGATGCCGCGCTTCAGGTCCATCGGGTTGTAGCCCGCGGCGATCGCCTTGTGGCCTTCGCGGATCAGCGCCTGCGCGAGCACGGTGGCGGTCGTCGTGCCGTCACCCGCAACGTCCGCGGTCTTCGACGCGACTTCCTTCACCATCTGCGCGCCCATGTTCTCGAACTTGTCGGCGAGCTGGATTTCCTTCGCGACGGTCACGCCGTCTTTGGTGACCTTCGGCGCGCCGAAACTCTTGTCGAGCACCACGTTGCGGCCTTTCGGGCCGAGCGTGGCCTTCACCGCATCGGCCAGCACGTTGACGCCGGCCAGCATGCGTTCGCGGGCGTTGTCGGAAAACGTGATTGCTTTTGCGCTCATGCTGCTTTCTCCAGAACGGCTTGTTGTTCGATGACCGCCAAAATGTCGGTCTCCTTGACGACGAGCAGGTCCTCACCGTCGAGCTTCACTTCGGAACCCGAGTACTTGCCGATCAGGACACGGTCGCCGACGTGGACCGCGAGCGGCCGCAGCTGACCGTTGTCCAGCAACGCACCGGGACCGACCGCGACGACTTCGGCCTGATCGGGTTTCTCGGTTGCCGAGTCGGGAATCACGATGCCGCCGAGTGTTTTGGTTTCCGACTCGATGCGGCGCACCACCACTCGGTCATAGAGGGGTCGAATCGCCATGCAATTAACCTCCTATAAGCGATAGATGTCGTTGACGATTTGAATGCGCGTCGCAGGCACGCTGTGCCCGCGTGCGCGGCCGCAAAAGTTGGAGCGGTCCGGGGATTTTTCAAGAGGGGGCGGCTGCGCTATATAAATGGTTCGGCGCAGAGCGGAGGCTTCCATGGGTGCAGATGCGGTTCACCGACCCACGACCGAGCGGTCGCTGGCGGAGTACTTCAAGCAGCGGCTCGAGGCGTACGCGCAGACCCTGCGGCCGCCGCCGCACGAAGACACCCGCTGGTACGTAGGCGCGCTGCTCGATCGCTACGGCCGTAGCGAGCAACTGTTCGTCTGGGAAGACGGCGAGCTCAGCTTGCGGCCGCTGGCACAGCTCTACGGCGACGCGCGCGAGGCGCGCAACGAGCGCGAGCGCTGCTTGATCCTGCGGCAGCTCGGCGACCTGGCACTGTTCCTCGGTGCGTTGTTCCCCGACCGGTACGCGCGCCGCGGCATCCGCCGCGACTACTTCGTCGGCATGGGCAGCGGCGCGTTCGGCTATCTGGCCGACAACGCCCGCGGCGACCGCCACGTCTTCCGCGAGATCGCAGACGCGTTCACGCGCGTGCTCGCGATGATCGAACACGCCTGCGCCGACGACCGCACACCGGACGACGCCGAGGTGCTGGCACTGTATCGGCGCTGGGTCGAGCACCGCGATCCGTTCGCCGAATACCGGCTGCGGCGGGCAGGTATCGCGCTCGACCGCAGCGAGCGCCTCCACTAGCGGCGCATCGACCGCGACCGCCGGACGGTCAGTTGCGCGAGAACGCCAGCGCCATGGCCGGCTCGTTGGACTCGAACACGCCGTCGTTGTACATCAGGCCGCCGTTGACGAACGTCGCGCGGATGCGCGAACGGAACACGAAGCCGGCGAACGGCGTCCAGCCGCACTTCGAATACACCGGCGTTGCGTCGACTTCGGTCGTCGCATTCGGATCGAGCAGCGTCAGGTCGGCCCAATAACCTTCCCGGAGATACCCGCGTTCGCGCACGCGGTAGCAGCGCGCCGGTGCGTGCGCGGTCTTCTCGACGACGCGCTCGATCGTGAAGCGACCGGCGTGGACGTGTTCCATCAGACTCAGCAACACGTGTTGCACGAGCGGTAGACCGGACGGCGCTTGCGCGTATTTCGCCGCTTTCTCCTCACGCGTGTGCGGGGCGTGATCGGTCGCGATGATCTCGATGCGGCCGTCGTTCACCGCGTCGATCAGGGCTTGTTGGTCCGACGGCCGCTTGATCGCCGGATTGCATTTGATCAGCGTGCCTTTCGTCGCGTACCACGTGTCGTTGAAGAAGAGGTGGTGTGCGCAGACCTCGGCCGTGATGCGCTTGTTCGGGTTGGCGCCGGGTTCGAACAACGACAGCTCGCGTTCCGTCGTCAGGTGCAGCACGTGCAGCCGGGTGCCGTGCCGCTTCGCGAGGTCGACCGCGAGCGACGACGACTTGTAGCACGCGTCCACCGAGCGGATGTTCGGGTGTTCGGAGATCGGTATGTCGTCGCCGTATTTCGCGCGCGCCTTTGCTTCGTTGGCTTGGATCGTCGGCGTGTCTTCGCAATGCGTCGCGATCAGCAGCGGCGTGCTCGAGAATATGCCCTCGAGCGTCGCGTGGTTGTCGACCAGCATGTTGCCGGTCGACGCGCCCATGAACACTTTCACGCCGCACGCGAGCGACTGATCGACCGACTTGATCACCTCGAGGTTGTCGTTGGTCGCGCCGAGATAGAAGCCGTAGTTCGCGAGCGATACGCGGGCCGCGCGCGCGTGTTTGTCGGCGAGCGCTTGGTGCGTGACCGTCTGCGGGTTGCAGTTCGGCATCTCCATGTAGCTCGTCACGCCGCCGGCGAGCGCCGCGCGCGATTCCGTCGCGATCGTGCCTTTGTGTTCGAAGCCCGGTTCGCGGAAATGCACTTGGTCGTCGATCATCCCCGGCAAGAGGTACGCGCCGCGCGCGTCGATTTCGCGCGCGCCGGCGCTGTCGATGCGTCCGCCGACGCGGTCGATGCGGCCGTCGCGAATCGACAGATCGCCTTCGACGATCGTCCCTTCGTTGACGATGCGGGCATTCTTGATGACGGTGCTCGGCATGCGTTGGGTGCCTGTGACGTCGATGTGAGCCGCGGCTGCTACGCGCGCGGCGCGACGGTCGCGCATTCTCGCACGGTGAGCGATGGCCGACGATGCAGCGGGCGCATCTCGCGTGCGCCGTCGCGGTCGCGGCTGACGGTCGCCGCGCGGCGCTTCCGATACGGTGCGAATCACTCGATCGCAGGAGCAGTTCGATGATTCGTTCGACGAGACGTTCCGTCGCCGCTGTGGTGTTGGCGATGGCGGCTTGGTGGTGCGCGGAACCGGCCTTCGCCGGTTGCAGTTGCCAGTGTGTCGAAGGCGTCGCGCGAACGGCGTGCAGCACCGTCGACGAAGCGCGCCGCAACCCCGACGCATGCGGCGGCGGCGGACCGAAGGTCGCGTGCGCGGTGCCGCCCGCACCCGATGCTCCGCCGCAACGCTACGCCGCGCCGAAGGGCGGCGCCGATTGTCGTGACCGCCGGCTCTGGGATCCGCAGACGAACGCGTACAGCGTGGTCGCGAAGGTGTGCAGCCTCGCGCCGGCCGCAGGGGGCGGATGACTCGAACGCGTCGACATGGCGTCAGAGGATGCATACACGTCGCCGCTCGCGTTGAGAGCGGTGCCGCGCCGCCGCCAGCGCCGATGGTATTGGTCGATGCATCTGTCTGGGTCGAACACTTCCGGCGCAACGACGCGCAACTGGCGAGACTGCTCGAAGCGGCCGACGTCGTCGTGCATCTGCTCGCGTCGGCGGTCATCGCCCGCGCGCGGCTCTGGACGCGCGACGAACGGCTTGCGGCAGTGGCGCGAGAGCTCGCGGTCGCGTGACGCCGGGA
>DASRZO010000418.1:0-4707 GCA_035686405.1 Pseudomonadales bacterium
TTCGACCACACCGGCGTCACCAGCGGCTGCTTCAGTTGCCACAACGGGACGAAGGCGACCGGTAAGCCGTCGAACCACATCCTGACGGACAACATCTGCGAGGCGTGCCATTCCACGCTCGCGTGGAAGCCGGCGACCGTCGTCGATCACGCGCACGTGCTCGGCAGCTGCAGCAGTTGTCACAACGGCACCATCGCGACCGGCAAACCGAACACGCACATCCAGACCGACAGCTCGTGCGAAGCGTGTCACTCGACGCTGGTGTGGAAGCCGGCGAACGTCGATCACGCGCACGTCTTGGGTACGTGCAGCAGTTGCCACAACGGCACGATCGCGACCGGCAAGAACACCGGTCACTTCGTGACGACGCGCGAGTGCGACTCGTGCCACGGCACCGTCGCGTGGTCGCCGTCGACGTTCCATCACACGTCCGCGAACTATCCAGGCGATCACCGCGGCAATCCGCCGTGCACCGCATGCCACACGACGAACGCCGAAGTCGTGCCGTGGCCGTATCCGGCGTATCAACCCGATTGCGCGGGCTGTCACGCCGCCGACTATCGGCCGGGTGCGCACGGCAACAAGTCGGTCAGCGTCAATCGCGATTGCGGCTCGTCGGGCTGTCACCGCGTCAGCGCCAGCAGTTGGAGCAAGTGAGTGGCCGCGGGCGCGTGGGTGCGCAGCTGCACCGGATGGCTGATCGCAGCCGCCTGTAGCGCTGCGGCGGCCGATCCGATCCCGTTCGAAGGTGCGCGCGTCGTCGATCGCGCGGGCGACTCGATCGTCGTCGAGTTCGAGTTCGACGAAGACGTGCGAACCACCGCGCGCGACGTCGACAGCGCCGCATTCGAGATCCGCCTGCGCGGCTCGTCGTTGGCCGGCGGATGGAACCAACAAACCGAGAACTACACGGGCGAACTCGGCGCGATCTCGCAGATCGCGTTCGAAGGCAGCGGTGCCGGCGGCTATCGGCTCGCGGTGCAGCTCACCGCGCCGATGGACGTCGAGGTGTTGCCGCAACCGGACGCGCGCCGCATCGCGGTGCGTCTGACGCCGACCGCCGGCGCAAACGCGGCGGCGCAAGCGCCCAACGAATCGCCGGTGGCGCAGGCGCCGCCCGAAACGGTATTCGCGTCGGCGCCGCAAGAGAGCGCCGACGATCCCGCGGCGCGGGCGCCCGCGGCTTCGAATGCGGCGCCACCGGCCGCCGCCGGCGACGATCCGTATCGCGACGCGTTGCGCGACGGCCGTCGCGCCGCGATGACGCAGGACTACCCGCGCGCGATTGCGCTGTTCACGCAGGCGGCGCTGTCGACCGACCCGGCGGTGCGACAGGACGCGCTCGAAATGCTCGGCATGGCGCGCGAACGCAATCACCAAGACGCGCAGGCCAAAGTCGTCTACGACCAGTTCCTCGAGCAGTATCCGGACTCGCCGGCCGCGCCGCGGATCCAGCAGCGTTTGGCCGGTCTGATCACACGCTCGCTGCCGGTGCAGCAGAAGCTCAAGGTCGCCGCGAACGACAACGGGTCGTGGACCACGGTCGGCAATGTCTCGCAGTTCTATCAACGCGTCGAAACGACGGTGAACAACGAAAGTCCCGTCGTCGGGGTCAACGGGCTCTTCACGAGCGCCGACGTGATCACCTCGCATCGTTCCGACTCGCTCGACCTCAGCATGCGCGTCTCGACGAACGGCTTGTCCGACTTCACGTCGAACAACGACAGCACGTATCAGACGACGATCGCGTACTTCGAGGCCCAACAGAAGGATTGGGGGGTAGACCTCAGGGTTGGACGGCAGTCGCAGCAGAGCAACGGCGTGCTCGGGCGCTACGACGGCGTGCAGCTGCAGTACACCGTCAATTCGTGGCTCAAGGTCGGCGCTCTCGGCGGGTATGCGGTCGATTACAGTCAGAACGCGTTCTCGAGCGATCGACCGCTATATGGCGTCAACGCGCGCGTCTCGACGTTCGGCGGCGCGCTCGAGTTCGCGCCGTTCTACATCGAGCAACAGGCGAACGGTTTGCTCGACCGGCGGGCCGTCGGTATGGAGACGCGCTTCTACCGCGACAACGTTTCGGCGTTCTCGTTGGTCGACTACGACACGTATCACCAAGCGTTGAACACGAGCTACATGATGTTGAACTGGCGCTTCGACGGCGGGCTGAGTACGTACGCGACGTTCGATCACCGCCGCAGCCCGTACATCACCACCGAGAACGCGCTGATCGGACAGGGCGTCAACAGTCTCGGCAGCCTCGAGAACACCTACGACTCGCAGCAGATTCAGCAACTCGCCGACGACCGCACGGCGACGCTGACGCTCGCGAGCATCGGTTTCGACAAGGACGTCACGAGCCGCTTTCAGGTCGGCACCGACGTGTCGTACTCGGACTACTCGTCGACGCAGACGTCGGGCAACGTCGAAGGCACGCCGGCGCGGCAGGATTACTACTACACGCTGCGGTTCCGGCTCGACGAAGCGTTCGGCGCGCAAACGTACACCGCTTGGTACCTGCGCTACGCCGACAGCCCCGATTCGCGCACGAGCTCGATCTATTGGAACAACCGTTTCACGTTCTGGCAGCGCTGGGAGTTCTATCCGCGCTTCCGCGTCGACTACACGCAGATGACCGACACGAATCAATCGCAGTGGTTCTTCGAGCCGTCGCTGCGACTCGACTTCCGCCCCAAACAGAACTTGTACTTCGAACTCGAGACCGGATACGACCGCACGCAGCGCGACATGCCCGTGCAATCGCTCGACGTGGTCGGCTACTACGTCCGCATCGGCTACCGCTCGCTGTTTTGAACGTTCTTCTTCGGCGCCGACGTTCGACAGTCTCGGCAACTCGTGAATGCGGCGGGCCGGCTGTCTGACGGACGAGCGCCGATGCGGCATTGCGCGGGGCCGATCGGTTGATTTAAGGTCGGCCACCCTCCGAATGCTCCGTCTCGAAAGCGCCGTCTCGATAAAAGGATTCGACCGCCGTGGAGGTTTCGCTGCGACGCTCCGACCGTGGGGATCGAGTCGGTTCGAGCGTCGCGCTTCTCGCAGTGCTGTTGGTATCGGTGGCGCCGATCGGCGCGGTCGCCGACGATGCTGGCGGCGCGCAGCCGGCGCCGACCGTCGAAGAGATCGTCATCACCGGGAACGCGTCGGTGATCGAGCGCCTCAACGGAGTCGGCAGCGGCACCGAGATCGATGCGGACACGCTGCGCCTCGTCGGCCAGAACCACATCTACGAAACGATGGTGCGCGTGCCCGGCGTGTGGGTATCGAAAGGGTCGGAAGAAGAACACCTGACGGCGATCCGCTCGCCGGTCTATACGGGCACCGGTGCGTGCGGCGAGTTCTTGTATCTCGAGAACGGCGTACCGATCCGCCCGGCCGGGTTTTGCAACATCAACAACCTGTTCGAGGTCAATTCGGAACAAGCGGCGCGCATCGAAGTGTTGCGCGGCGCCGGCAGCGCGATCTTCGGCAGCAACGCAATGCACGGCGCGATCAACGTCGTCACGCCGACGTCGTACGAACCCGGCAGCATCGCGTACGAGAACGGTCCCGACGGTTTCAACAGCGTGCGCGCGAGCGCGAGCATGATGGCCGGCGCGCAGATGTTGCGTTTCGACGGCCTCGGCGTGACCACGAACGGCTATCGCGACGACACCGGCCACGACGAACAGAAGGTGACGCTGACGCAACTCGGCCCGGTCGACGGCTGGGACGTCCATTCGACGTTCGAGTGGACGAACCTCAATCAAGAAACGGGCGGCTACGTCGTCGGCTACGGCGCGTACAAGGACAATCAACTGCGCTTCAGCAATCCGAATCCGGAGTCGTATCGCGACGCGTGGTCGCTGCGTTTCGTCACCGAGTGGCAGCATGCGCTCGATTCGGGCATGCAGCTCGACATCACGCCGTACTTCCGCCGCTCCGAGATGCAGTTCCTGCAGCACTTCCTGCCGGGCGAACCGCTCGAACAGAACGGCCAGAACAGCGCCGGCGTGCAGACGTCGCTGTCGGGGACCAACGGCAAGCTCGATTGGCGTTCGGGCGTCGACTTCGAGTGGGCGACGGGACATCTATACGAGTTCCAACAGCGGCCTGCGGTCGGCAGCCCGTTCATCCGCGCGACGCGGCCGGTCGGTGCGCACTACGACTACGACGTCGACAGCCTGATGGGCGCGCTGCACTACGACGTGCGCTATGCCCTCACCGACGACGTCGCAGTGGTGCAGAGCGCGCGCCTCGAATACCTCGGCTACGACTACACGAACCACATGCTCGACGGGAATACGCGCGACGATGGCACGCCGTGTCCGATCGCGGCGTGTTTGTATACGCGGCCGTCCGACCGCAATGACTCGTATACCAACGTCGCCGCGCGGATCGGCGCCGAGTGGACGGTGAATCCGCAGACGACGCTGTACGCGCTCGCGAGCAACGGGTTTCGGCCGCCGCAAGCGACGGAGCTCTATCGGTTGCAGAGCGGTCAGACGACCGCGGATCTCAAGAGCGAGGAAGTCGTCTCGTACGAAGTCGGCGGGCGCGGCAAGGCGGAACCGTTCGGCACCACGCTCGACTATTCGACGGCGCTATACGTCGAGCGCAGCACGCACGTGATCCTGCGCGATGCGAACGGTTACAACGTCAGCAACGGCAAGATCGACGGTCAAGGCATCGAGTTCGATCTGACGTGGA
>DASRZO010000419.1:0-2436 GCA_035686405.1 Pseudomonadales bacterium
GACCGTGTTGAAGAGCGCCGACACGAGGAATAGACCCCACACGTCCCACGCGCCGACGAGTCTGGCCCGCGCTTCCGGCGTCGCGAGTACGCCGTTCAACGAAAAGCCGCTCGGTTCGGCGACGACAGGGACGAGCGACACCCATGCGCGATCGAGCCACGGCGAGAGCGCGAGTTCGAACGCCGCGGTGACGACGATCAATGGCACCACCCACCACCACAGTCGCCGTCGCACGCCGCCGTCGACCGGATCTCGCGGCGGGCCGAGCCACAAACGCGTGCGCCACGCCGACCATCGCAGCGTGCCCGCTTCGCGATACAACAGCGTTGCAACGAGGACGAATTGCCAAACGAGCCCGACGGTCAGCACCGCCAAGCGTTCGAAACCGCCTGCGTGGGTCGCGCCGGCCGTTGTACCGGTCAGCGCCGGCGCGACGATCCAGCCGAGCGCCGCCATCGGTAACGCCGCCGCGGCCCAGACGGCAAAAATCTGCCCCGCGTGATACTGCGGAATCGCCGGTGCGTCGGGCGACGCACCCGCGAACTGTATTGAGTTCGGCGCCGATTCCGCCATGAGCGTTCGACTCGAAACCGGTGCCGACCATCTTAAGTCCGTTGCCACGGACGCGTACCGGAGATTGCGTTCGACTCAGGCGAGCGCGCGCAGCCCGACGACGATGCTTTGCCGCGCGGCGCGGATCGCCGGCAGCAATCCGCCGACGCACCCGATCGCGAGCGCGAGCGCCAAACCGGCGCCGAGCAACTGCGGCGTGACGGCGAAGCGAAACGCGACTTGCGAATACGTCGCGCCGACCGACGCCATCGACGCGCCGTCGAAGGCGAGCCAGCCGAGACCGGCACCGAGCACGCCGCCGAGCGCCGCCAGCGTCAACGACTCGGCGAGCACCGACACGATCACCGCCGCCGACGAGAAACCGAGCGCACGCAGAATTGCGATCTCGCGCGTTCGTGCCGCCACCGCGGCGTACAGCGAGTTCAGCGCCGCGAACGTGGCGCCGATCGCCATGATCGCCGCGGCAGCGAGCCCAACGATTGTCATGAGGCGCGTGGATGCTTCGGATTGCGCGGCGTAGAAGTCCGACTCGCGGAACAGACTGTTCGACAGGCGACGATCGGCGTCGATCGCTGCCGTCAGCGTCGCGAGCGCGTCCGGTGACTCGAGCCGCACGAGCATCGACTGCAGGAACGGTCCGCGCCGAAAGACGTTCGCCATCACGTCCACGTCCATCCACGCTTCGGATTCGGTCGCGCGGCCGGCCGCCGCGAAATGTCCGACGACGTCGAACGTCGCGCCTTTGATCGAAATGCGATCGCCGACCGCGAGGCCCGCGAACACGCGCGCCGCGCCGTCACCGACGACGAGTTCGAAGCGCCCGGGTTCGAACCGACGCCCCTCGGTGATCGTCACTTCTGGGCGCACGCGAAACGCCGCATCGCCGACACCGCGCAGCGGCAGCCCGGCGCGTTTGCCATCGCGCCGCACGAGGTTCGCCGTGGCATAGATCTCGCCGGACGCCAGCGCAATGCGTTGGTTTTGTGCGTCGCGCGTCGCGACGATGCCCGGTTCGCCGGCGAGAACGGCGCCTTGCTCGCGCGTGATGGAACCGTTGATCTCCGACCGCGAGCCTTTGCCGAGGATCAGCACGCGATCCGCCTCGCCGGTGCTGCGCAGCGTTTCCTTCAATCCGTTCGCCATCGCGAGCAGCGCGGTCAGCACGAATACGACGCCGGCGACGCCGACGACGACCACGCTCGACGCGCCGAGCCGCGACGACAGCGTCTTCAAGTTCGTCAACGAGATCGCAGCGATTTGGCCGAACATCGATCTGCTCCTTTACGTCGCGAGGCCGCGCAGCGAATCGACGATGCGCATGCGCCCGACGCGCCACACCGGCTCCGCCGCCGCGAGAACGGTCAGGGCGGACGCGACGGCGACCGCGCTCGCGACGGTGTCGAACCCGATTTGAATACCGGCGAGTTGCGGCACCGAGCGACGCGCAACCGCGATCAGCGCCGCGGCTCCCAACAAGCCCGGTATGGCGCCGAGCGCGACCAGCAGCGCCGCTTCGCCGACGACGAGACGCTGGATGGTGCCGATCTCGAAACCGAGCGCGTTCAGTACCGCGAGTTCGCCGAAGCGCTCGCGAATGCCGTGCGCGACGCTGTTCGCCGAGACGAGCGCGATCGTGAACAGCACCGCGCCGACGATCACGCCGAGCATCAATCCGACGTCGCCGAGTTGTTCCGCGAATCCGAGCGCGTAGTCGCGCTCCGACGACGTCGACGTCTCGTCCGCCGAGTTCGCGAAGCGCGCGTCGATCGCGGCGCTGACATCGGCCGCGCGCGCATTCGCGTCGAGGCCGACGAGCACCAGTCCGATCAGCCCGTGCCCCCACGTGCGGTATTCCTCGAAGTA
>DASRZO010000420.1:0-2219 GCA_035686405.1 Pseudomonadales bacterium
GTCATCTTGCCGGCGGCGTTGATCACGTTGTCGATGCCGAAGCGGCGATAGACGTCGTCGGCCATCGTCATAGCTCCGCGCTGCGGTCGTGCCGCACGCCGTCGACGTACACGGTCTCCGGCACGATCCAGCGTTTTGCCAGGCGCACTTCCCCTTCGGCGTCTTCGAGCTCGTGCGGTTCGTCGCGCACGTCGAAAATCGTGACATGCGCCGGGCCGTCGACGGCGAGCGTGCCGAAGCCGAGCGCGTCGAGGCGCAGCATCTTCGCCGGTGTCGCGGTCACGGCGCGCACGACGTCTTCGAGCGTGAGCCCGACGGCCAACAGTTTGCTCATGGTGCGGGCGAGCGAGATCGCGTAACGGTTCACGTTGCCGGCGTGCAGATCGCTCGAGATGGAATGCACCGGCATTCCTTGCGCGAGCGCGAGCTCGCAGGTACGGAAGCTGAACGACGCTTGGCCGTGACCGATGTCGGCGTACACGCCGCGTTCGATCGCCGCGCGAAACGCCGGCAATACGCGATCCTTGTAAGCCAACACGCCGCCGACCTTGCCGTGATAGGTATGCGTGACGACGTCGCCGGGGCGCAGCCATTCGAGGATGTCGTCGATCACCGGCGGCGCGTTGCCGATGTGCAGCATCAGCGGCTTGTCGACCAGCGCCGCCGCTTTCAATGCGAGCTTCACGGCTTGTTCGCCGAAGGCCTCCGTGTGCGACGCGGATGCGAGCACCTTGACGCCGACGAGCCAATCGCCGTGGCGGTCGAACGCCTTGACGACGCCCGGCAAATCGCAGAGATCGGGCCGCGACGCGTGGCCGCCGCCGACGTTCGGCAAACCGGGCGAACCGATGTTGATGAACGCGTACGCGCGCGTCGTCTGTGTCTTGTGCACGAACTCCGGAAACGCATCGACCGTGTTCGCGCCGAACGAGCCCGCGTCGACGCAGCAGGCGACCCCTTGTTGCACGCCGATGCGATCGGCGTGCACGCGGCCGTGGCGGAAGAGCGGATGCGCGAAAATGTGCGTGTGGGCGTCGATGAATCCGGCCGACACGTACTTGTTCGACGCGTCGACGATGCTCGCGCCCTTCGCCGCGGTCGGATCGATCCGGCCGAGCGCGGCGATGCGCGCACCGTCGATCAGCACGTCGCCGGCGGTGAAGGTATGGGTGGCGGGATCGTAGAGCCGGCCGCCGCGGATCAGCGTGGTCGGCATGGGCGAATCGTCATCGACGCGTCTTGGATTGTCGTGTGGGCGAGCATACCGAATGTCACGGAGCGCTCGCGAGCGAACGCGTCACGGCCTGCGCGAACGCGCTCGCGCTGCGCGCGCGGCGCTCGATTTCGGGCCAGGCGCGTTCGGCGATCAACGCGCGCGGCGCGATCCACGAACCCGACACCGCGACGACGCTGCGCCGTTTCAGGTATTCGCCGGCATTGCCGATGTCGACGCCGCCGGTCGGCACGACACGAATGTCGGGAAACGGTCCGGCCAGCGCGTCGACGAGGTCGAGGCTCGCCGGAAACAGTTTCTGCAGCGAATGGCCGGCGTCGGCGAGCGTCAGCATTTCGCTCGGCGTGGCGGCGCCGGGTAACCAGGCGAAGCCCGTCGCGCGCGCGGCGTCGATCAGCGCGCGCGTCGCGCCCGGGCTGATCGCGAAGGCGGCACCGGCGTCGCGCGCCGCGACGAGATCCGCCGGCGTGCGGATCGTGCCGGCCGCGACCGTGAGCGGAACGTTCGCCGCGCGGATCGCGCGGATCGCCGGAAGCCCAGCCGCCGTGCGCAGCGTGATTTCGACCAGCTGGAGGCCGGTGTTCGCCAACGTCCGCGCGAGCGGTACTGCATCGTCGACGCGATCGAGCGCGACGACGGGCACCGCGACTGCGCGGCGCAACAGGCGTTCGAGTTCGCCGGCATCGAGTGCAGTGGGTTCGGTCATCGCGACTCCGCCGATAGGTGCACCACGGATGCGCCACGATAGCGCCTCGTCTGCGTGCGGTCGCCGTCGCAATGGGACGCGCGGTACGTGGCGGCGAACGACGTCGCGCGACGCCGCGATTGGCCGCATCGAACATGGACGGCAGGCGTACGGCGGGCTGGTACAGTCTGCTGCAGTCGGCCACGGCCAATTCGAGTAGACACGGAATGCGGCGATTCCTCGTCGGCACATACACGAGCGACCGCGCGGCGCGCGGCCTGTACCTGTGCGCGCTCGACG
>DASRZO010000421.1:0-10704 GCA_035686405.1 Pseudomonadales bacterium
AGCCGAAGCGGGCGTCGCAGTACACCTGCTGTACGACAGCGTCGGCAGTTGGGGCGTATCGAGCGACTTCTTCGACGCGATGCGCAGCGCCGGCGTCGAGGTGATCGAATTCAATCCGGCGAGTCCGCTGCACGGCGGCAATCCGCTGAAGCTCAACAACCGCGACCACCGCAAGCTGCTCATCGTCGACGACGGGGTCGCCTTCACAGGCGGCATGAACATCAACCGCAAGTATTCGCACGCGTCGGCCAGCGGCTCCGGTTCGAAACACACGCTGCGCAAGCCCGGCTGGCGCGATACTGACATCGTCGTCCGCGGACCGGCGGTCGCCGGCTTCGCACAACTCTTTCGCGACAATTGGCGCCGCGCCGGCGGCACGATCGCCGACCCGACCGGGCCGCCGCCGAGCGCGGCCGGTCACGACCTCGTGCGCATCTTGGCGTCGGTCGGCGGCGACGGTCTCGTGTCGTCGATCCGGGAAGCGTACGAGCTCGCCATCGACACGGCGCAAGCGCGCGTGTGGATCACGCAGCCGTACTTCGGCCCCGACCCGACGCTGATGGATTCGTTGAAGAACGCCGTCGCGCGCGGCGTCGACGTGGAGATCATCCTGCCGTCGCGCTCCGACTCGGCGATCGTGCTCGCGAACTCGCGCTACTACTACGCGCAGTTGCTCGCCGCCGGCGTGCGCGTCTTCGAAAGCACCGACGAGATGATGCACGCGAAGACCGCGGTCATCGACGGCGTTTGGTCGACGGTCGGTTCGAGCAACCTCGATTACCGCAGCTTCCTGCACAACGACGAAGTGAACGCCGTCGTCATCGGCGCCGCATTCGGTGCGCAGATGGAACAGCGCTTCGTGCTCGACCGCGCGCGCAGCACGCAGATCACGCCCGATGCGTGGCGCCAACGCTCGGTGTTCAGCCGCGCGCAGGAATACCTGTCGCACGCGTTCGCCTATTGGTTGTGACTGCCGCGGCAGCCGCCGGCGGTTCACGCCGTGCGCGCCGATTCGCTGCCACGAGAATTTCTCCGCCGGCATGTCGATTTCCCGTCGCGCCGTTCGACGTATTCGCGAAGGCGGCGTACGTGACGCCGCTCGAGAACCGGACACGGAGTACGCGATGCGAGTGATGGTCTTGATCAAGGCGACGGCGGAGAGCGAGGCGAACGTGATGCCGAGCGAACGGCTGCTGACGGAGATGGGCAAATACAACGAAGCACTGGTGAAGGCCGGCGTGATGCTCGCCGGCGAAGGGCTGCATCCGTCGTCGAAGGGCAAGCGGGTGATCTTCGACGGCACCGGCCGCACGATCGTCGACGGCCCGTTCGCCGAAACGAAGGAACTGATCGCCGGCTTCTGGCTGTGGCAGGTGAAGTCGCTCGAAGAAGCCGTCGAGTGGGTGAAACGCTGCCCGAACCCGATGCCTACGCGATCGGTGGTCGAAATCCGGCCGGTATTCGAACCGGACGACTTCGGCCCGGAACTCACGCCGGAACTGCGTGAACAGGAGGAGCGGCTGCGCCGCCAGACCGACGCAACGCGTCCGCACTGACCATCACGCTGAAACCAAGCTGAAAGAACGCTCAGAAAGACACGCACCGAAAAAAGAGGAACACGTCGATGCACATCCAACCGTATCTGTATTTCCGCGGCCGCTGCGAAGAGGCCATCGAGTTCTACCAGCGCGCGCTCGGCGCGCAGGTCCAAATGCTCGTGCGCATGCAGGACGCGCCGGCAGATCCGGCGCACCCGCTGCCGCCGAACTGGGGCGACAAAGTGATGCACGCCGCTGTCACGGTCGGCGACTCGACGCTGCTGATGAGCGACGGCGGCGTCGCCGGCCCGACCGACTTCAAAGGCTTCGACCTGTCGTTGAACGTGCCGGACGCCGCGACCGCGGACCGCGCGTTCACCGCACTCGCGGCCGGCGGCCAGATCGGCATGCCGCTCGCGCAGACGTTCTGGTCGCCGCGCTTCGGTACGCTGACCGACAAGTTCGGGGTAGCCTGGATGGTGAACGTCACCGGATGAAATCGACATGACGTACATGTTGTTGATCGTCGAGCCGCCCGAACATCGCGCGCGCAGCGAGGCCGACCGCCGTGCGATGCGGGCGAAGATGGACGTCTTCGCCGACGGGCTGCGCGAACGCGGCCTGTTGCTCGGTACCGAGTCGCTGCGCACCGAAGCCGCGCGCCTCGTGTCGCGCAACGGCAAAACGGCGGTGATCGATGGCCCATTCGCCGAAGCGAAGGAAATGATCGGCGGCTATTTCCTGATCGACTGCGCCGACCGCGAGCGCGCGCTCGCGATCGCGCACGACTGTCCGGCGCTCGAGTGGGGCACGGTGGAAGTGCGCGAGATCGGGCCGTGCTACCTATAGCCGGCGCCGTCCGCGACGCGATTCGTCCGCATGGTTCCGCGAACGGCGCTGTGCGCTGCGCTGGGCGGCCGGCGCCGTCGCCGCCGCCAACGTCCACGTAAAGGTGTGTGCGCTTGACCGACACAGCGAGCGTTCATCGCGCCATCGAAGCCGTCTGGCGCATCGAAGCGGCGAAGATCATCGGCGGGCTCGCGCGCATTCTGCGCGACGTCGGCCTCGCCGAAGAATTCGCGCAGGATGCGCTAGTCGCCGCGCTCGAACAGTGGCCGGTGCGCGGCATGCCGGACCGTCCGGTCGCGTGGCTGACGACCACCGCGAAGCATCGCGCGATCGATTGGATTCGCCGCCGCGCACTGCACGAGCGTTCGCAGGATTCGCTGACCTACGAGATCGAGGGGCGCTTCGACGACGCTGCGGCGAATCTCGAAGCGACGATCGACGCCACGTTCGACGACCCGATCGGTGACGACGTGCTGCGACTGATCTTCATCGCGTGCCATCCGATTCTGTCGCGCGAAGCCCGCGCCGCGCTGACGCTGAAGCTGCTCGGCGGTCTCACCACGCAGGAGATCGCGCGCGCCTTCGTCGTGCCGGAGGCGACGATCGCGCAGCGCATCGTGCGCGCGAAACGCACGCTCGCCGAAGCGCGCATCGCGTTCGACGCGCCGCTCGAGGCCGAATTGGCGCCGCGGCTCGCGTCGGTACTCGAAGTGATCTATCTCATTTTCAACGAAGGTTATTCGGCGACGTCCGGCGACGAATGGACGCGGCCGACGCTGTGCGAGGAAGCGCTGCGGCTCGGCCGCATACTCGCGGAACTCGCGAGTGCCGAAGCGGAGGTGCACGGCCTCGTCGCGCTGATGGAGATTCAAGCGTCGCGCCTGCGCGCGCGCGTCGGGCCGTCCGGCGAACCGATCCTATTGCTCGATCAGGATCGTGCGCGGTGGGATCGGCTGCTGATCCGCCGCGGACTCGCGGCGCTCGCCCGCGCCGAGACGATCGCGGCCGAACACGGCGGCCTAGGTCCGTACGCGCTGCAAGCGGCGATCGCCGCGTGTCACGCGCGCGCGAAGGAAGCCAACGAGACCGATTGGGCGCGCATCGTCGCGCTGTACGATGCGCTCGCGACGCTGTCGCCGTCGCCGATCGTCGAACTGAATCGCGCCGTCGCGGTGTCGATGGCATTCGGCCCGGCTGCAGCACTCGAGATCGTCGACGCGCTGACCTCGCAAACGACGCTTGCGTCGTATCACCTGCTGCCGTCGGTGCGCGGCGACTTGCTCGCGAAGCTCGGCCGCAACGCCGAAGCAAGCGCGGAGTTCGAACGCGCCGCCGCGCTCGCGCAGAACGCGCGCGAACGCGCGCTGTTGCGGGAGCGCGCTGCCGCGTGTGCGCCGACACAGACACACCGGTGAGCCCTCGCTGATCCGTCAGTGAGATTTTCGCGTTTGCCATCTCATGGGCGCGGCACTAGTCTCCTTCGCATGATTGGCCAACTTCGCAAACGCTTCGTCGCGTCGCGACGCGCATTCGTGATCGGCCTGTTCGCATTTGCGATCACGCAAACGATCGGCCTCGCGCACGCGGCCGAATTGAAGCTCCACGCCCACCATGCGGCCTGCCACATCTGTCTGGCGATGGGTCACGCGGCGGCTCCGCCGTCGCCAGCGGCGTTGCCGACGTTGCCACCGCCCCTCGAGTTCGCGGTAGCGCTACCCTCCTTCATCGCGGCGATACTTCGCCCGACATTCTCGCTCCACGCCCCGCGCGGTCCCCCAACGCCGGTCTGATTGCTCCGTTGATCAGCAACCGCTCGCCCATGTCGCGCGATCGGTGAGCTTTCCGGCAATTTCGATGGGGACCTGTCATGCAACGGATATACGCAGCCGCGTGGGTCATGTCCTGCGCGGTCCGAGCATTTGCTGCGTCGAACGACGCAGCGGTAGAAGAGATCGTCATTCAGGCCAGTCCGCTCGGCGGCACGGCCGATCAACTGATACAACCCGCCGACGTCGTCAGCGGTGACGAATTGGCGCGCGCGCGACGCAGCACGATCGGCGACACGCTGGAAAACCAGCCCGGCATGTCGACGACCGACTTCGGCGCCGGCGCCGGTCGACCGGTCATTCGCGGTCAAGGCGGACCGCGCTTGATGGTGCTCGAAAACGGCGTGCCGTCGATGGACGCATCCGACGTCAGCACCGACCACGCTGTCACGATCGATCCCGCGTACTCGCAGCAGATCGAAGTGCTGAAAGGCCCGGCGACGTTGTTGTACGGCGGCGGCGCGGCGGCCGGCATCGTGAACATGGTCGACCGTCGGCTGCCGAGCGAGGCCGTCGAGGGCCTGCACGGCACCGCCGACGCGCAGTACGACACGAACGGTTCGCGCAACAAAGGCAGTGCCGATATCGGCTTCGGCGTCGGCCGGCAGATGTTTCGCGCCGCGTACTCCGCGCTCGATGCCGGCAACTACTCGATCCCGGGATGGGCGAACACCGACAACACCGGCAGCCACGGCAAACTCGCCAACAGCGACGTTTGGCTGCAGTCGGAGTCGGGTTCGTATGGCTACGTTGCCGAGGCCGGTTCCGCGGCGGCGTCGGTCGGCCGCTTTCAGACTCGCTACGGGCTGCCGGTCGAGGCGACGGCGTTCATCGACATGAACCAGACGCGCTACGACATCCAAGGCATCTTGAACACGCCGCTGTCGTTCATCGACTCGGTCAAGGTCCGCGGCGGCTACAACGACTACGACCACACCGAATTCGAGGCGCCCGGCGTCCCCGGCACGGTCTTCAAGAACAAGCAGGGACAACTACGCCTCGACGCCGTGCATGCGCCGATCGGGCAATGGCGCGGCGCATTCGGCGTCCAATACGACCACCGCGACTTCCAAGCCATCGGCGAGGAAGCATTCGTACCGCCATCGATCACCGAAGGCGTCGGCACGTTCCTCGTCGAAGAGCGCGAGTTCGGCTGGGGCACGCTGCAACTCGGGGCACGCGTGCAACGCGACCACAGCGATCCGAGCGGCGCTTCGAGCGAGGATTTCACGCCGGTGAGCTTTGCCGGCGGCACCATATTCAAACTCGGCGAGCGGTATCACTTGAAGATCTACGCGACGCGCTCGCAGCGCTCGCCGGTCGCGGAGGAGCTGTACGCGTTCGGTCCGCACGGCGCGACCGCGACGTTCGAACGCGGCAGCACCGACCTCGACAAGGAGACCGGCAACAACGTCGAACTCGCGCTCGACTATCACGGTGAGCGCCTGTTCTGGCAGGCGAACGTCTACTACGAGCGCATCGACGACTACATCTATCTGCAGGAGGTCGATCGCGGGCTCAATGCCGACGGCAGCGGCGTCGCCGCATCGGACGGGATCGCGGACCGCGTCGACGATGCCGGCACGTTCGACCCGAACGGCGAACTGCTGTTGGTCGACTACGACCAGAAGAACGCGGAGTTCTACGGCTTCGAGGCGCAGGTGAGCTACGCGGTGATGACCGAGCCGTTCGCGTTGAACGCACAAGCATTCGGCGACAAGGTGATCGGCAAGTTGACCAACGGCACCAATCTGCCGCGAATTCCGCCGGCGCGGTACGGCTTCGGCATCGACGCGTCGCACGGCCCGTTGCGCGGCAACGTGAGCCTCGTGCACGCGTTCGCGCAAGACAATCTCGGCCCGCTCGAAACACCCACCAACGGCTACACGATGGTGACGATCGACATCGCATACCAATTCCGGTTGGATGAGGCGAACGAGCAGATGTACGAACTCTATCTACAAGGCCGCAACGTCCTCGACGAGGAAGCGCGTCGCGCCACCTCGTTCCTGAAAGACGTCGCGCCGCTGCCGGGCGCATCGCTCGTGCTCGGCGTGCGCGTCACCCTGTGACGATGAGCGAGGAGACCATGACGAACGCATTCGAAAAGGCAGCGTCGATGGAGCGCGACAATTCGATGACGCGACGGTTCCTGGCCGATGCCGGGATCGGGCCCGGCATGCGCGTCGTCGAGATCGGTTGCGGCGGCGGCGAAGTGACGCAGTTGCTCGCGGAGTTGGTCGGGCAGTCCGGTCGGATCGTCGCAATCGACCGCGAGCCCGGCGCGCTCGCGATCGCGCGGCAACGCATGCGCGAGCGCCACATCGAGCACGTGCAGTTCGTGCAGTGCGATTTGACGGCGCCGGCCGCCGCGTTGACCGCCTACGCGCCGGGCAGCTTCGACGCATTGGCCGGCCGCCGCGTGCTGATGTATCTGCCGCAGCCGGCCGCAACGCTGCGGCATCTCGCGAATTGGCTGCGCAGCGGCGCATGCATCGTGTTCGAAGAGACCGACACGACGCTCGTTCCGGGGCGGATTTCGCCGATGCCGGCCCACGATCGCGCCGCGACATGGATGCGTTCGATGCTCCTCGCGGAAGGTGCGAACGTGCACATGGGCTTCGCGCTGCCCGCCACGCTCGTGCAAGCGGGGTTCGCTTTCGAGCGCATCCGCGCCGAGGCGGTCATTCAGGGACAAGGCACGCAGTTTCCGCTGCCGGCGTTGTTGAAGCTGATGACGCCGCGCATCGTGCAGCACGGCGTGGCGACCGAATCCGAGATCGAAGCCGTCGCGCAAGAGATCGACGCCGAGGCGAACGATCCGACCGTGGTCTACGTCAGCGCGGTGGCGTTCTGCGCGACGGCGCGCATGCCGTAGGCGACTCGCGCCGTCACCCCGACGACCGCGCCCGGGCGCGGCCGTCCGGGAGTCTGATCGACCGTTGCCGCGGGCGGCACTCAAGACGTCCGCGCAACGCCCTGTGGTGACGCGTCCGTCTTGCGCGCCTTCGGCAGCGGCAACAGCATGCGTACCTCTTGCCGGTAGCGGCGATAGCGCTCGCCGAACGCCTCCACCAAGTCGCGCTCCTCGAGGAAGATCCCGAGCAGGATGTAGGCCGACGAGCCGGCCGCGAACATCAGATGGCCCACGGTCATCGTCGGCGTCGACCAGAACGCGATCAGGAAACCGAGATAGAGCGGATGGCGCGTGTAGCGGTACAAGAGCGGCGTGCGGAACACCGGCGCCGGAATCGTCCGCCCGAGCAGCCGCGCGAACACCTGCCGCAGGCCGAAGAGTTCGAAGTGATTGATCAGACAGGTGCTCAGCAGCACCATGCCCCAGCCGAGCCAGAACATCGTATGCAGGAGCGTCGCGACCACGCCGTTCGGAATCGTCCACACCGGCGTTAGAATCGGCCGCCATTGCCAGAACAGTACGATCAGTACGCCGCTCGCGAGCAGCACGTAGGTCGAGCGTTCGATCGAGACCGGCACGATGCGCGTCCACCACCGCTTGAATGCGGGACGCGCCATCACGCTGTGTTGGACGGCGAACAACGTGAGCAGCGCGAGGTTCACGTTCAGAGTCACGAGCAGCGACGCGGGTGAACCGGAATCCACCGATTTCGGCACCAAGAGGTTTCCGACGAAACCCACCGCGTACAGGAACGTCGCGAAGAACACGACGTAGGCGACACAGCCGTAGGCGACGGCGAACATCGCCGACGCCGTCGGTCGTGTTGGATTCGTAGAGGTATTCATGATCCGTTCGATCCTTTCGTTGAAAGCAGGCTTCGGTGCCAGGATCACGGTAGGCACGCGGAGTTGAAACAACCGTGGTAACCCGCGTGGAAAAACGCAGTCAACGACGCCCTACACAGACGGCGCCGCTGACCGTGCAATTGCTCGGCGGCCTGTCACTGCGGCGGGGCGACGCAACGGTCGCGCTGCCGGCGTCGCGCAAGGTGCGCGCGCTCTTCGGCTATCTCGCGCTCGCGCCGCGGCCCGTCAGCCGCAGCCAACTCTGCGAACTGTTGTGGGACGTGCCGAACGATCCGCGCGGCGAGCTGCGCTGGAGCTTGAGCAAATTGCGCGGGGTGCTCGACGACGCCGGCCGCAGCCGCATCGTCACCGACGGCGACACCGTGGCGCTCGATCTCTCCGATTGCGCCGTCGATGCGCGCACCGTCGATGCGGCGATGCGCGGCCGCATCGAGACGCAAACGGGCGAGCAATTGCGCGCGCTCGCGAATCTCTTCGCCGGCGAATTCCTCGACGGCATCGAGATCGAACGGCAGCCGTCGTTCGACGCGTGGCTCGTCGCGCAGCGACGGCGTTTTCGCGCCTATCACACGGCCGTGCTCGAGCATCTCGTCGGCACGTTCGCGCCGGACGACGAGGGCGTGTACGACGCGCTCGACAAATGGCTGCAGCAGACGCCGCTCGACGTACGCGCGCACCAAGCGATGCTCGCGGCGCTGGCGCGGCACGGCAAAGTGCGCGAAGGCGAAGAACACCTCGCGTCGACGACACGGCTCTTCGAAGCCGAAGGTCTCGACCTGGCGCCGATCCGCCTGACGTGGCGCGACGCGCGCACGCGCCGCCCGGAACCCGCCGCGGCGGAAACGCAGCGCATCGTCGTCCCCTCGACACAGTCGTTGGCGAGTTCGGCCGCAGCGGTCGCCGGTTCGACCTCGGCGCGCCGCGCGTCGATCGCCGTGATGCCGTTCGTCGACCGCACCGGCGGCCGTGCCGAACACGGCGGTCTCGCCGATGGCCTCGCGCACGACGTCATCACCCGGCTCGCGAAGTTGCGCGTGATGTTCGTGATCGCGCACGGCAGCGTGTTCGCGCTGAACGACCGCAACGTCGGACCCGAAGAAGCGGGCCGCATGCTCAATGTCGACTACGTCGCGAGCGGTTGGCTCGAACGGCGCAACGACCGCTTGATCGTCACCGGCGAACTGATGGAGACGCGCACGGCGCACATCATTTGGACCGACCGCTTCGACTATCCGGCGCGCGACGCGTTGACGGCGCTCGACGCGCTCGGCGACAGCATCGTGGCGTCGATCGCGCACGAAGTCGAAACCGCGGAACGCAACCGCGCGATCTTGAAAGCACCGAACTCGCTCGACGCGTGGGAGGCGTATCACCGCGGCCTGTGGCACATGTATCGCTTCAACGCGGCCGACAACGATCAAGCGTCGACCTTCTTCAGCACCGCGATCGAACTCGACCCGACGTTTTCGCGCGCGTACGCGGGCCTTTCGTTCACGCATTTCCAAAACGCGTTCCTGCATCGCCTCGGCGACCGCAAGAGCGAGACCGAACGCGCGTACGAAATGGCCGGCCAAGCACTGATCGTCGACGACAAAGATCCGGCCGCGCATTGGGCGATGGGCCGCGCACTGTGGCTCGGCGGTGGCCACGACGACGCGGTCGTCGAGCTCGAACGCGCCGTGGAGCTGAGCCCGAACTTCGCGCTCGGCCACTACACGTTGTCGTTCGTGCACTGCCAGTCGGGCGATCCCGCGAAGGCGATCTCGACGTCGGACCATTCGCGCGAACTGAGTCCGTTCGATCCGTTGCTGTTCGCAATGCTCGCGTGCCGCGCGATCGGACACCTGCGGCTCGGCGATCTGAACGCCGCAGCGGAGTGGTCGTTGAAGGCCGTGGCGCGCCCCAACGCGCACCGGCACATCCTCGCGATCGCCGCGCACTGCCTCGCGGCCGCAGGCCGAATCGACGAGGCGCGCGCGTTCGTCGAGCGCATTCGCCGCGCGAATCCGGGTTATCGCATCGACGAATTCCTCCGCGTGTTCCAATTCGCGCCCGATGCGGTCGCGCTGATGCAGCGCGGCGCGAAGGCGTTGCGCTAGCCGAACCGGATGCCCCCTCGTAGCCTGTCCGATACGCATCCGGACTAACCGATGTTCTCGTTGATCCTCGTGATGGTCTGCGCGATCGCCGCCGGTTGGGTGGCGAATCGCGTGCTCGTGCCGTACCCGATCGTGATGGTGCTCACGGGCGTCGCGCTCGGTTTCGCATACGACTGGCCGACGCTCGACGTCGATCCGACCCTGGTACTCGCGATCGTGCTGCCGGCGGTGTTGTATCCCGCCGCGCTCGATACGTCGTGGCGCGAAGCGCGGCAGAACCTGCGACCCATCGTGTTGCTCGCAACCGGCCTCGTCGCGACGACGACGCTCGCGGTCGGCATCGCATTCAAGTGGCTGGTGCCCGCGACGCCGTGGCCGGTCGCGCTCGCGCTCGGTGCGATCGTGTCGCCGCCCGACGCAGTCGCGGCCTCCGCGGTGATCAGGCGGTTGCGCTTGCCGCGCTGGCTGGTGACCGTGCTCGAAGGCGAGAGTCTCGTGAACGACGCAACCGGCTTGGTGCTCTACCGCTTCGCGATCGTCGCCGTGCTCACCGGACAATTCTCCGCAGGGGCGATGGTCGGCCAGTTCCTCGTCATCGCAGCAGGCGGT
>DASRZO010000422.1:0-6436 GCA_035686405.1 Pseudomonadales bacterium
CGGTCGTTCGGTTGATGCGCGCGCCGAAGGCGCGACATTCCGTAGGCATCGAATGGTTCGGAACACTGCGAAGCTAACGGGTTCGTGCAGGTGCGGCGCCGTGCGTTTCCGCGTCGACGATGTGTTCGCATACGCCGGTTATTGCCATTGCGGCCAGTGTCGCGTGACGTCCGGTTCGGCGTTCGCGGCCTTTGCCGGTATCGAACGCGACGAGCTCGTCATCGTGAGCGGCCGCGACGGCGTCGCGACGTCGCCGAAGGGCGCCGCGCAGACGGTGCATTTCTGCCGCGCGTGCGGTGCGGTCGTGTACGTGGCACTGCGAGAAGGCTTCCTGCGCGTGCCGCTCGGCGTGCTCGATGCAGCGCCGGCGGTGGTACCGAGCTTTCACGCGTTCGTCGGCTCGAAGGCGCCGTGGTACGAGATCGCCGACGGCTTGCCGCAGTTCGCCGAACACGCGCCGCAGTATCGGCTCGGGCTATTTCCCGACTCGGAACAGCGCAGCGACGCAAGCGCGCAGAGAAGTCGCGGCGAATACGCCCGGCGGCTGCGCAACGTGCTCGAACACATCGACACGCACCTCGACGCGCCGCTCGATCTCGAAGCGCTCGCGCGGATCGCGCATTTTTCGCCGTTCCACTTTCATCGCGTGTTCGCGGCGTGGATGGGGGAGACGCTCGGCGAATATTTGCGCAACCGCCGGCTCGAGCGCGCGGCAGCACAGTTGGTGAGCGAGCCGGGGGCGTCCGTATTGAGCATCGCGATCGACGTCGGCTTCGGTTCCGGCGAAGCGCTCGCGCGCGCGTTCAAGCAGCGCTTCGGTTGCACGCCGAGCGGTTGGCGCAGCGAAACGCCGCGCGATCGCGGCCGGCGCCTATGGGCCGCGCGCGGCGGCGTCGACGGCAAGGTCGATCAGGCGATGCGCAACGGCGGCCAGATCGCGGCGGCCGGCGTCGCGCAACATCGCCGCACCGTTCAGCTGATCGTGGAGACGAACATGAAGATCAACGTGGTCGATGCGCCGCCGACCCGAATCGCCTATCTGCGTCACCTCGGCGCGTACGGCCCCGCGGTCGGTGCGTTCTGGAACAAGACCGTGATGCCGTGGATCGGCTCGCTCGGTTTACTCGACAAGCCGCGCTACGGCATCGGCCTCGACAATCCGGCGGTGACGCCGGCGGAGAAATGCCGTTACGACGCGTGCGTCGAGGTGCCCGCCGACTACGTCGCGAAGGCGCCGGCGGCGATCGCGATGTTGCCGGGCGGGCGCTATGCGGTGCGCGAATTCGCCGGAGCACCGGATACGATCAACGATGCGTGGAACGAAGTGTTTCGCGAGTGGCTGCCGTCGAGCGGCATGCAGATGGATATGCGGCCGTGCATCGAGTACTACCGCGGCGGTTCGCCGATCAACCCGCAAACCGGCGCGTTCGAATGCGAACTGTGGGTGCCCGTCGTCCCGCTCAAGTGACGCCTCCCGACGCCGATGTTTCGCGTTAGCATCGGCCGCCTGCCAGGAGACGGTTTGATGCGAGTGATCTTGTTCGGGGCGACCGGGATGTTGGGGTCCGGCGTGCTGCTCGAATGTCTCGACGATCCGCAGATCGATGCCGTGGTGTCGATCGTCCGCCGGGCGACGGGTCGAACGCATCCGAAGCTCGAGGAGTACGTCGTCGACGACTTCCTCGACTACGTGCCGGTATGCGCGCACTTCGCCGGCGCCGATGCCACCTTCTATTGCCTGGGCGTGTCGTCGGTCGGCATGAAGGAGGCGGACTATCGCCGCATCACCCACGACTTCACGCTGGCGGCGGCGAAGGAGATCAAGGCCGAGAGTCCGTTCAGCACCTTTTGTTTCATCTCCGGCGCGAACACCGACGGCACCGGCCGCGGCAGCGTGATGTGGGCGCGCGTCAAAGGCGAAACGGAGAACGATGTCGCGAAAATCGGCTTCAAGGCGGCGTACATGTTCCGCCCCGGCTACATCCAGCCGCTGCGCGGCGCGCGTTCGAAGACCGCGCTGTATCAAGGCATCTACAACGTCGTCGGCGTGTTCTATCCGCTCTTCAAGATGATGGCGCCGAATGCCGTCACGACGACCGTCGATCTCGCGCGCGCGATGATCGAAGCCGCGGTGACGGGTGCTCCGAAAACGGTGCTCGAGACGCCCGACATCAACCGGCTGGCGCAGCAGTACGCGCAGCGGCGCGGCCTAGCGGGGCCGTCTGCAACGTGAACAAGAACCGGCTCGAGGCGTTCAGCGACGGCGTGCTCGCGATCATCATCACGATCATGGTGCTGGAGCTCAAAGTGCCGCACGGCGATACGCCGAGCGCGCTGTGGCCGCTGCTGCCGGTGTTCCTGAGCTACGTGCTGAGCTTCGTGTACGTCGGCATCTACTGGAACAACCATCACCACCTGTTGCACGCGACGCGCCGCATCAGCGGCGCGGTGTTGTGGGCGAACCTGCACCTGCTCTTCTGGCTGTCGCTGATTCCGTTCGTCACCGGTTGGATGGGCGAGAATCACTTCGCCGCGTTGCCGGCGTCGCTGTACGGCGCCGTGCTGCTGCTGTCGGCGCTCGCGTACACGATCCTGCAGAAGACCATCGTCGCCGCCGATGGGGGCGAGTCGCTGGTCAAGCGCGCGGTCGGCGCGGATCTGAAGGGCAAAGCGTCTTTGGTTGCATACGCGATCGCGATTCCGGCGGCATTCGTGTTCGTGCCGCTCGCGAGCACGGTGTACGTCGCGGTCGCATTGCTGTGGCTCGTGCCGGACCGGCGTATCGAGCGCGTGCTCGGCGATCACGGTTCGAGCGAGACGGCGTAGTGGCCGAGCGCGTGCAGCTCGAGCAACGGCACCGCCACGCATGGATGCACGGCTCGATGTATGAACACGGCGTGATTGACGCGAGCCGGGCGGACGTCGTCGACTACGTCGCGGGTTCGGCGCGGAGATCGCGGCCGCCGACGGACGCGCCGGCATCGCGCCACGCGCGAACCGCCGCCGCGGCACGATGCGCCGGCGCCAGACAATGCGAAGCGACATCGGACAGGGGATAGGGTCATGGCAGACTTCAGCGGCATCACGAACTTCGTCCAGTTGACGCCGGACGTCGGGACATCCGGGCAGCCGACGCGCGAACAGTTCGCGGCGATCGCCGCCGACGGCTATCGCGCGGTGATCAACCTCGCGCTGCCGACGTCGGATCACGCGATCGCCGACGAGGGCAGCGTCGTCACGGGGCACGGCATGAGCTACGTCCACATCCCGGTCGACTTCAAGAATCCGACCGCCGACGACCTGCGCGCGTTCGTCGGCGCGATGCGCGCGCTCGAAGGTCGCAAGGTGTGGGTGCATTGCGTGATGAACCTGCGCGTGTCGGCATTCATGTATCACTACCTGAAGCACGTGCGCGGCTACGACGAAGCCGCGGCGCGCTCCCCCGTGTTGCCGCGTTGGGAACCGCGCATGGAACCGGTGTGGAAGGAATTTCTCGCGCTCGACATCGGCCTCGACGGCACGCGCTGACGGACGCAGCGTGTTGCCAACGGAGAACAACGGACGCGGCAGTCGGGGCGCGGGTGCGACGGCGGGTCGCGTCGCGGCCCAGCGACGCCGTTGGCGCCTGATCGGAGCGGTGCTCGCGGTCGTCTGCACGTCGGTGTCGACTGCCACCGCGCTGAGCGCCGATGCGCCGGAGCAGAAGCACGTCTTGATCGTGCATTCGTTCGCGCGCGACGCCGCGCCGTTCGGCTCCGTCGCGGCCGCTTTTCGCAGCGAGTTGACGAAACGCTTCGCCGCGCCGGTGATCTTCGACGAGATCAACCTCGAATCGGGTCGGCTCGGCGCCAAAGGCAGCGACGCCGTGATCGCGTTCTTGAACGCGCGCTCCCCGAGTCGGCCGCCGGACGTGATCGTGGCGCTCGGGCCACCCGCGGCGAAGTTCTGCTCGGTGCATCGTGCCGAGCTGTTTCCCGCAGTGCCGCGCGTGATGGTCGGCGAGGAACGCTTGGTGCGTACGATCTCGACGGCGCAGAACGACGCGTTGGTGATGTTGCGGCTGTCGCTGCGCGACACGATCGACGGGATACTGCGGGCGCGCCCCGACACCGAGCGCATCGCGGTGGTCCTCGGCGCCGCGGAGCCGGACCGCTTCTGGGCGACGCAGATCGAGCGCGAGCTCGCCAACTACGCCGATCGTCTGGAAGTCGTGCCGCTCAGCGGCAAGCCGTTCGACGAGATCGAGCAAGCCGTTGCAACGTTGCCGCCGCATTCCGTCGTTCTCTACGACTCGTTGTCGCTCGACGGCCGCGGCTTCGTGTTCGAACGCGAAGACGCGCTGGCGCGACTGCACCGCGTCACCACCGCGCCGATCTTCGGCGTGCTCGAAGACGAAATGGGCCAAGGGATCGTCGGCGGCACGTTGCTGAGCGAGAGCTTCACGGCGAGCGCAATCGCGGACACCGTGCTGCGGATCTTGGCGGGCGACAACGCCTACGAGCGCACGGTCGTTTTGCCCACGACGCCGCCGACGTACGACTGGCGCGAGCTGCAACGCTGGCACATCGCCGACTCGGTATTGCCGCCCGACAGCGTCGTGCGGTTCCGGCCGCCGTCGGTGTGGGAGGCATACCGTACGACGATCGTCGTCATCGCCGCGGTGATCGCGTTGCAAACGGTGCTGATCGCATTGCTGCTCATTCAGCGATTGCGACGGCGACGCGCCGAAGCGGAAGTGCTGACGATGAGCGCACGGTTGATCAGCGCACACGAGGACGAGCGGCGGCGTCTCGCCGGCGAATTGCACGACGACTTCAGCCAACGGTTGGCGCGCCTCGCGATCGACGCGAGTCAACTGGAACCGCACGCCGACCCCAACGGCGCCAAGACGGCGCGGACGATGCGCGACGAACTCATTCGCATCAGCGAAGACGTGCACGATTTGTCGTACCGCCTGCATCCGTCGATCGTCGACGATCTCGGCTTGACCGCGGCGTTGCGCGCCGAGTGCAGCCGCACCGCGCGCGGGTCGAACTTGCAGGTCGACGTGCGCGTCGGCGACGTACCCGAACGCATTGCGCCGGACATCGCGCTGTGTCTTTTTCGAGTCGCGCAGGAGGCGTTGCACAACGTCGTGCGGCATGCACGCGCGACCACGGTCGACGTGTCGCTCGACTGCGTCGACGACGCGCTGCATTTCGTTGCGCGCGACGACGGGCAGGGATTCGTCCACGTGAAGCGCGGCAGCCTCGGCATCGCCAGCATGCGCGAACGCGTGCGGCTATTCGGCGGACGGTTGTCCGTCGACAGCGTGCCCGGGCGCGGCACGAGCGTCAGCGCGTGGGTTCCGCTCGCGGCGGTCGCCCAATGAACCGCGTGCGCGTGCTGCTGGCGGATGATCACCGCATCGTCGCCGAAGGTCTGCGGCGCCTGCTCGAAAGCGAGTTCGAACTGGTCGATCTCGTCGAAGACGGCGCCGCGTTGCTCGAGGCCGCGCAGCGCCACGCACCCGATGTGATCATCGCCGACATCGGCATGCCGCGTATCAACGGCATCGACGCGGTGATCGAGTTGAAGCGGACGCAACCTCACGTGCGCGTCGTGTTCCTGACGATGCACCGCGACCCGGCGTATCTCGAGCGTGCGAAGGCGGCAGGGGGACTCGGCTTCGTGTTGAAACACTCGGCCGCCGCGGAACTGGTGACGGCGGTGCGCGAAGCCGTTGCCGGGCGTGAATACGTGACGCCGGCGCTGATCGATTCGATCGAGGCGCAATCGGGCGAGCGGCCGGTTCAATTGACGACGCGCCAGCGCGAGATCCTGCAGCTGATCGCCGACGGCAAGCTGACGAAGCAGATCGCGGCGGAGCTCGCGATCTCGACGCGGACGGTCGAGTTCCACCGCCTCAAGCTGCGCCAGATGTTCGATGCGCGCACGACGGCGGAGTTGGTGCGGCATGCGTTGCGTTTCAGCTTGGTCGACCGGCCGAGCGAATTCTGACGCGACCGCCGATCGGGCGGTGGCCTTGTCGCTGCGACTAGTAGTTTCCCGAGGTTACAGACATCGACGACGGGCCTAGGTTCGTGTCCCGTCAGCACGCAGTATCCGGGAGATTCATCGTGATTTTTCGTTCGTCCGTGAACAGCGCTTCGTGCGTGAGCAGACGACCGGCGATCGTTCGTTCGCTCGTCGTTGCCGCCGGCGTCGCGCTGACCGCGACCGCGGTGTCCGCATCGCAGTATCCGATGCTCGACATGGTCGCGCAGAAGGTCATCCAGAGGTATCAAGCATCGACGTGCGAACAGCTGTGGGAAGCGCGCGGCAAGCCGAAGCCGCAGGAAGAGCAGAACCTGATTCAGATTCTGAAAGGGGATCCGCAGATGCGGACGGTGTTCCTCGACGAAGTCGCCGGGCCGGTCGCGAACAAGATGTTCGA
>DASRZO010000423.1:0-2747 GCA_035686405.1 Pseudomonadales bacterium
CGATCACGCCGAAGCATGCGCGCATCCAACCGCGCGACCCGGTCGCGCCCGCGGTCGGTCCGCTGTTCGCCGTTGCGCTGATGAACCCGGCGCTGCGGCCCTACGCCGACGTTTGCAGCGCGCCGTGGCGCAGAGCGGAGATCGCATCGTCGAACGGCCACGGCACGGCAAAGAGCCTCGCGCGGATCTACGGCGCCGTCGCGAGCGGCGGTGCCCTTGAAGGCGTACGCGTGTTATCGGCGCCGACGATCGAACGTGCGACACGCGAAATGTGGAACAGCGATACCGATCTCGTACTCGGTCGCGGTCTACGCCGCAGCGCGGGCTTCATCCTCAATACGGACTCGATGTTCGGACCGCGTGCGGAATCGTTCGGCCATTCGGGCGCAGGCGGTTCGACCGGGTTCGCGGACCCGACGACGCAGCTCGGCTTCGGCTACACGATGAATCAGATGGCGCCGGGGTCGGACGGCGAAACCCGCGCGGCGCGATTGATTCGCGCGCTGTACGCATCGTTGTAGATCAGCGTCAGCGATTCGGTCCGCGCGTCATCGGGTAGGGCTGCCAGCGTTCGAGTTCGGTGCGCGGCAGCACGGTCGGGTTGACACAGCTCATCGGCCACTTGCCCTTCAGCACGAGCGCGACTTCGCGGCCGACGCGCCGGCGCGTCTCGGGCCGCATGCGCGACGTCGCCGACGCGACGTGCGGCGTGACGATCACGTTCGGCATGTCGAAGAGCGGGTTGTCCGCGCGCGGCGGCTCGGTCTCGAGCACGTCGAGGCCTGCGGCGCCGACCTGGCCGGATTGCAGCGCCTTGATCAACGCGGCTTCGTCGATCGTCGGACCGCGGCCGGTATTGACGATCACGACGTCGCGCTTCATCGCTGCGAACTGCGCCGTCGACAGCATGTGGCGCGTCTCGTCGTTCAGCGGCGCGTGCATGGAGAGGTAGTCGGAGCGCTCGAGCAATTCCGGCAGCGACACCGGTTCGACGCCTTCCGCGCTGATGGCGAGCTCGCTGACGTACGGATCGTAGGCGAGAACATGCAGGCCGAACCCTTTGGCCCGCCGCGCGACGCACCGTGCCACGTTACCGAACGCGACGAGACCCAACGTTTGCCCCATGAGACGCGGGAACGCCGACAGCAGCGGCCGGCCCTTGAACCAATCTCCGGACTTCGCCATTTGATCCATCTGCTTCGTGCGCCGGGCGGCCGCCAACAACAGCATCATGGCGTGATCGGCGACCTCCTCGATGAAGACGTCCGGCACGTTCGTCACGACGATGCCGGCCGCGGTCGCAGCATCGACGTCGACCATGTCGACACCGACGCTGCCGACGCCGATGACGACGCACTTCTCCAGACCGGCGATGATCTGCTGGTCGATGTGGATGCCCCACGACGTGATCAGAGCGTCCGCATCGGCGGCACCCGCCAGGAACTCGGCGGCGGAGTTGCCCGGCACTTCGACGAGGTTTGCGATGCGATCGAGCGCCTCGAGTTCGAGCGCATAGCGCTCGGCGATGTTGGTCGCTTTCGCGATCGCTGGCAGCTGAATGGCGACCTTCTTCTTCGTAGTCATCGCATCACCCTCGCTTCAGCGCGGCGATCGCATCGTCGCGCAGGCCACGTTTGTAGATCTTGCCGGACGCGATCCGCGGCAACTGCTCGGTGCGCACCCACACGTGTTCGGGAACTTTGAAGCGGGCCAGGTGGCCTGCGACGTGCGCACGTACGTCGTCCGGCGCCAGCCGCTGATTCGGTTTCACCATCACGACCGCCGCGAGCGCCTCGCCGAGACGTTCGTCGGGCACGCCGAACACCGCGCACTCCGAGACCGCCGGGTGGTCGTAGATCACGGCTTCGACTTCTTGGCAGCCGATGTTCTCGCCGCCGCGAATCACCATGTCCTTCGCGCGATCGGTGATGAACACGAAGTCTTCGTCGTCCATGTGGCCGATGTCGCCCGAGCACACCCAGCCGTCCTTCAACGTTTCACGCGTGGCGTCCGGCTTGTTCCAATAGCCGCGGAAGTTCATCGCGCCGCGAATCCAGATTTCGCCCGTTTCTCCGCGCGCCACTTCACGACCGTTGGGATCGACGACCTTGATGTCGACCATCGGCGGAATCGGGCGGCCGCAACTGCGACCGCGCCCGAGGAGGTCGGCGCCCGAGATACTCGTCGCGAGGCCGTTCGTCTCCGTCATGCCGTACCCCGTGCCGGGTACCCCCGATCTGAGTTCCTTGGCGATTTGCCGCGAATGCTCCGGCGCCATCGCTGCGCCGCCGCCGCCCATCGATTTCAGCGAGCGTGTGTCGTACTTGTGGAAATTCGGCGACTGCACCATCTCCCACGACATCGTCGGCACCCCGTTGAACGACGTGATGCGTTCGGCTTCGACCAGGCGCAGCGCTTCCTCCGGATCCCACTTGTACATGCCGACGAGCTTGCGCCCCGAACGGAACGACGACAGGAACTGCACGTTGAGACCCGACACGTGGAAAAGCGGCACGGTCAGGATCATCGCCGGCGGAAACTCCGGCGACTCCTCGACCAGGCTCGGATCGAGGTGCACGGCAATCGCCGCGCCGCACTCCCAGCCGAGCAGCGCGTGGACGATGCTGCGATGCGTCGCCAGTACGCCCTTTGGATGCGCGGTCGACCCCGACGTATAGAGGATCGTCGCATTCGAGTCCGGTGCGACCTCGTGTTCGGGCATCGCATCCGACGCATGGCCGATGAAC
>DASRZO010000424.1:0-3210 GCA_035686405.1 Pseudomonadales bacterium
AGTAGCGCCGCGACACGCGACGCCTCCGCGGCTACTGATGCGCCGCCTTTTTCTCGCGCTCGATCGCCGCCTCGAACGCTTTCTTGCTGCCTTCGATTTCCTTGCGGTACCCGACCGGGTCGACGTACGCGGCGACGCCGATCTTTTCCGCCCGCGCGCGCTTCTCCTCGAAGTCGAACAACGGCGCGTGCGGCGTGACGAAAATGTCGGGGTGGAGCGACTCGAGCATCGCGAACGAACGGCGGTAGTCGTCGGCGATGCCCGGGTACGACGGATCCGTCACGAGCCGCGTGCCGGGGTTCACCGACGTGCTGCCGACGAACTCGACCACGTAGTTCTTGCCGCCGTCGGTGACCGTCGTCGTCCACGTCGTGCAACCGCGGGTGTGTCCGGCCGTCAGGTGCGCGACGAGCCGCACGTCGCCCATCTCGACCACATCGCCGTCGGCGAGCGTACGGTCCGCGACCACCGGCTCGAAGTGCAGCTTCGGGTTGTCCGCAAACAAATAGTCGAGCGCACCGCCGGATTTCAGCAGGTCGACGTCGGGACCCATGACGGCGACCGACGCACCACTCAACTCTTTGAAGTGCGCGAGCGTGCCGACGTGGTCGAAGTGCGCGTGGGTAATCAATAGCTGCTTGATGTCCTCGGGCTTGAAGCCGAGCTTACGGATCGACGCTTCGATCAACGGCGCCGCCGATGGCACAGCGCCGTCGATCAACACGAGTCCGGCCGATGCATTGATCAAGTAGACGCCGAGACCGCGCGTGCCGACGTAGTAGATGGGACCGACGATGTGCGCGGGCTCGGTCGGTTCGACCCACAGTTTGGTGTCGGTAGCGAGCGCCTTCATCTGCGCGGCGTCGCCGAACGCACCGCTGCAAGCGATCGCCAAGACACCAACGATCGCACACTGCCGCAAGAATGCGATGCCGCTTTTCATGCGTGCTCCCCGCGCTTCGTCGGACCCCGATCGCCCTGCTGAGACAACCGGATCGAAATCTCGACCGACCCGTTTCGCGAACCCGCATGTCGAGGCGACGATGCGGGTCGCGACCGGATCCGTTACTTCTTCGCGTTCTGATTGACCATCATCGCGGTCAGCTGCCGCGCCATGCGCATGAAGTCGTGCGGATACGGCAGGTACGGTTGGCTGACCTCGTCGATGCGCGCGATCGCGTCGGCCGGCACCGTGACGTCGAGCGCGGCGAGGTTGTCCTTCAGTTGCTGCTCGGTCTTCGGCCCGATGATCGGCGAAACGACGGTCGGCCGCGTCAGATTCCACGCGAGCGCGAGCGCAATCGGCGAGACGTCGAGCTTGCCGGCTTCCTCGATGACGACCGACACGACCGCGTGATTGCGTTCCGTCAGCGAGCGGGTGCGCCAAATCTGTTGGAACGGCCCGGGTGCTGCGAAGCGCGAACCTTGCTTCGGCTCTTCGTTCGGCTTGTATTTGCCGGTCAGCATGCCGCCGGCGAGCGGGCTCCACGGAATGACGCCGAGGCCGAACTTCTGACACACCGGCACGATTTCGACTTCGATGTCGCGCGCGAGAATGCTGTACTGCGGTTGCAGGCTGACGATCGGCTCCCAGCCCTTCGCGGCGACGATCGAACACGCTTCGGCGATCTGCGACGCGGTCCAGTTCGATACGCCGATGTAGCGCACCTTACCCTGCCTAACGAGATCGTTGAGGGTCGACAGCGTCTCCTCGACCGGCACGGTCTCGTCGTAGCGGTGCATCTGATAGAGGTCGATGTAGTCGGTGTCGAGCCGGCGCAGGCTGTCGTCGCACGCTTTCAACACGTGCTTGCGGCTCGAACCCGAGTCGTACGGTCCCGGTCCGAGCGGCGACGCCGCCTTCGTCGCGATCACGACCGCGTCGCGGCGACCCTTCACCGCCTTGCCGACGATCGTCTCGGACTTCGTCGCCGAGTAGACGTTCGCGGTGTCGATGAAGTTGTGACCGGCGTCGAGATACGCGTGGATCACGCCGATCGACGTCTTTTCGTCGCAACCGAATTGTTCGTTGCCGAAGTTCATCGCACCGAGACACAGCGGCGACACCTTCAGGCCGGACCGTCCGAGCGTTCGTAGACCCTGAGCCATGATCGTCCTCCTGGGAAAGTTCGATACTCGAGAGCGCCGGATCATACTGCGACTGCGCCGCCGCCGACGCGCGCGAATTTTCGAGTGACAATCTCTGCGTCCGACAACGGAGGCGAGCCGATGCCGAAGCGAGCAACCGCGACGACGAGCCGCACTGCGAACGCTGCGAACGCCGCACGCCTGACGAGAGCCGAACGTGAGGACCTCGCGCGCGAGGCCGTCGATGCGGTGTTGGGCCTGCGCCGGCGGGGCGTGCCCGAGGCGCGCGAAGTGCGCAAGCGGTTGAGTGCTCGCCTGAAGGGCGCCCATCCCGCGGACGTGATCGCGATCGGCGCGGCGATCGCCGCAGCGCCGGGCATGAAGGCGAACCGCGCGCGTTGGGTCGGCTGGGAGCTGATCAACAAACACCCGGCGGCGCTCGATCATCTCGACCCGACGACGGTCGAAACGCTCGGCGCCGGCAACTCGTCGTGGGACGAAGTCGACGGCTACGGCATCTACATCGCGGGCGCCGCGTGGCTCAGAGGGATCGTGCGCGACGCCGACGTGCGGCGTTGGGCGCAGAGCGGCGATCTGTGGACGCGGCGGGCCGCGCTGGTGGCGACGGTGGTTTTGAACACCAAGACGCACGGCGGCACCGGCGACACGAAGCGCACGCTCGCGATTGCAAAGGCACTGATCGACGATCGCGAAGACATGGTGGTGAAAGCGCTGAGCTGGGCGCTGCGTTGTCTCGTCAACTGGGATCGCGCCGCGGTCGAGACCTTTCTCGCCGAACACGATGACCGCCTTGCCGCGCGCGTCAAACGCGAGACGCGGACGAAACTACGCACCGGCAAGAAGAATGCGTGGCGCGACGCCAGGTGAGCGGGATTCGACGCGCTATTCGATGACGGCGTGGCGTCGATGGGACGAATCGGCCGAAGGTCATCGGCGCCGACGCCGGCGCCGGTGACGGCCGCGCCGCGATCCCGCGTCGGTCCGCGTCAGCGCACGAGTTGGGCGGGAATGGCGTTCTCGAGGTTGCCGAGCAGGCTCGCGACGCCGGGCGGACCGGTGGGATTGCTGGCGGCGACCTTCCATAGGGTTCGCCCCGACGCG
>DASRZO010000425.1:0-2119 GCA_035686405.1 Pseudomonadales bacterium
CGCGCGGCGCGCGGCGCGTGAAACCAATGCAACGCATTCACCGTCGCGACCACGTCGTAGTCGCCGGACAGATCGTCGAGCCACGCGTCGTCTTGCAGATCTCGCACGATCAGCGTTCCCACCATGCGTTCGCGCCGATTCGCGGCGCGACAGATCGACATGAAGAACGGATCGCGATCGACGCCGTCGACGGTCGCGTGCGGGTAGCGCGTTCGAATCGCGCGGCCCACATCGCCGGGGCCGCAGCACAGATCGAGCACGCGGATCGGTTGGTCGCGCGGAAACGGAATGGCCGACGCGATGAGCGCGAGATCGTTCGGCTTCGACGCACCTTGTTCGGCCCACCACAATGCGAGTAGCTCGTCGATGTGCGGCGCGACGCGCGCGTCGATGTCGGATTGGCTGATGGGCGGCGCTTGCATGGATGTGGCTCCGAGTTTCTACGCCATCATCAAACTGCCGCAGCACGGCCCGGTATTGGAATAATTTGATCCGGCGGCAGCGCTCGGGCGCCTCAGCCCAGATCCGACACGCTGCGCAAGAACGCCGTCGGCGTCCGGCCGGCGAACTCGCGGAAATCCTTGATGAGGTGCGCCTGATCGAAATACCCGCAGTCGGCGGCGATCTCGGCCCAACGGATCGAGATCGAGCGTCGCGCGTCGTCGCGGATGCGTCGTGCGTGCGCTTGCGCCGACTCGATGTACGGTTTGCCAACGGTTCCATCCGCTCGCGTGCGGCTTGCGCGATCGAGCGCGTGCACGACGCGATTGAAGCGCAGCAGCCGAGCGATCGTCTTCGGCGGAAAGCCGACGCTCGTGCGGAACCGCGCGATCAGCGCGCGGTGGCTGCAATCCAATTCCGCGGCGAGCGGACCGAGCGGGACCGCACCATCGGTCGCGACGAGCCGGTGCCAGACGTGCGCGACGGCACCCGACACGGCGTCGGCGACCGCCCGTGGCTTGGCGGCGTCGGCGATGCGCGCGGCGATCAACGCATCCATCGCGGCGAACCGGGCGGGCCAGCCGCGGGCGCGCGCCACGTTGTCCATGACCGCGCGCGCGATCGCCGGATCGATGCGGTCGAGGTCGACGGCGGCGTTCGCGATCGAGTCCATCGGGACGCCGAGGAATAGATACGCACCGAGCGGCGTGAACCGCGCGACCATGAAATGGCGTTCGCCGGTCGCTCGTGTGAGTTGGTGCCGCGTGTGCAGACCGACGATCCAGGCATTGCCGTGCGTGTCCCATTCGGTATCGGTCGGATCCCCGCCGTCTGGCCGTTGGGCGCCGCGCCGATGCGCTTCGCCGAAGTTCAGCAACAGCGGCACCTCGCTCGACGGCAGATGGCGTTCGAGCACCGGCACGCGCAGATGGCTCGAGCTCGCGAAATAGCCGCGTACGTATGCACGCAACCGAGGGTCGGCGGCGCGTTGCACCGTCCGCCACCGGCCGAGTTCCGAACTGTGTTGGTCGATCGCGCGGTCCTGTGCCCGCATCATTCCGCTCCACGCGCCCGCAATCCCACGACACGGTAAACGAACACGTAGAATCGGTCGCCTGCGCAATCGCGATAGAGGATCGCCGCATGATCCGGGCCGCCTGTCACTGTACCGCCGTCCGTCTCGAGATCCGTGAACTCCCCGACTGGGTGCTCGACTGCAACTGCACGATCTGCCGCCGCTACGGCGCGCTGTGGTCGTATCCGGAGCCCGGTGCCGTGACGATCGTGCAGGGCAAAGATGCGACCGACGCGTACGTGTGGGGCGATCGCGAACTCGCGTTCCATCGCTGCGGCGAATGCGGCTGCGTGATGTACATGGAAGCCGTCAACGAAAAGCCGCCGTTCGTCTACGGCATCAACGCGCGGATGATCCCGGCGCTCGATCCGAAGAGCGTGCGCGTCCGGCAGAAGGACAACGGTCACACGGGCTGGTTCTGGACCCGCTCTGACGGGCCGGTCGAGGGGAGCCATCAGCCGAAGGTGGATCCGTCGACAGGCGATAATGCCTGGCGCTGAATCACCGCGTCCGTCGCGTCTCGTACGCGACGTACAGAATCGGGATCACGACCAGCGTCAGCAGCGTCGAGACGATGTTGCCGAACAAGAGCGCCACCGCGAG
>DASRZO010000426.1:0-2772 GCA_035686405.1 Pseudomonadales bacterium
TCCATGCGCCGGACTCTGAGCGGCATGGATGCCGCGACGAAGCCTACATGGACGTATTCACGGCGTGTCCGGCGCATGGATCACCCACCGCCGCCCGCCCCCAACGGGGCCCGACGCGATCGGATCACCCACCACCGCATCCCTCCGGCGGATCTGCCTGCGATCGGATCACTCGCCAACGCCTGCCTTCGAATCGCCCCCGCCTCCAAGCCCCCAACGACCAAACCCGGCCGATCGTCGCGTCGTTTCGACCGCTGAGTTCCGCACGCCGCCGAACGGCGCCGCAACGACGACGAGCGGGATCAACTCACGGCCGTTGCGGGCGTTACCTTTTCAACCCATCGGTGTGGAGGTTTTGCACGGATGAATATCTCCGAAACGCTTCCCGGTCACCTGCTGACCCGCAACGGCGTGAAGTACCTGATCGTCAAGGCGCACGACTCGACGGTCGTCGCGGCCTACCGCGACAAATCCGGCACGCTGCAGCGCGTGCTGATTCCGCTTGCGGAAGCGTTGCAGTGCCTCGACGACCTCAACGAGGTCTACGTCGGCGACGCAGCGGAGCCCGCGGAACCGCAATTCACTCTGGTCGACTGAAGCGCGGCAGCGTCGGCGAACTCGTCGCCGTCGGTCCTGTCGAGGTGGAACGGTGCCCAGCGGCGACGGCTACGGAATGACGATGTAGCCGAACTCGCCGGAGCGATAGACCCGCAGCAGCAACTCCTTGTTGGGATTCGGCGGCGACTCGGCGATGTCCGAGATACCCTGCACGGCTTTGCGGTTCACCGCGACGATGATGTCGCCGGGCCGCAAGCCGCGCGCCCACGCTGCGCTCTCGTTGCTGATGTCGGTCACCAAGATGCCGGCGCCGGTCGTCGGATCGTTCTCGCTGCGGAAGTTCTCTAGCTGTACGCCGGCGAGGCGCGAATCGATCCGTTCGCCCGCGATCTGTTGGTAGTCCTCCGCAACGAGATCGAAGCGCACTTGGCGTTGCTTGCCGTCCCGCAGCATCGTCATGCTGACGTGATCGCCGACCATCAGCAGCGCCGCTTGGCTGTGGAAGTCGGAGACGCGTTTGATGTCGCGGTCGTTGACCTTGACGATGATGTCGCCCGGCAGGACGCCCGCCTTGCCCGCGGCGCTCCCCTTGTCGACTTCGACGACCACCACGCCCTCGACGAAGTTCACGTTGAACGCTTTCGCGAGCTCGGCGTTCATCGCTTGCACGCGCACGCCGACGCGTCCGCGTTGTACCTGACCGTGGCTGATCAGCTGCGCCATGATCGCGGCGACCATGTTGCTCGGAATCGCGAAACCGATGCCGACGTTGCCGCCGGCCGGTGCCAGGATCGCCGTGTTGATGCCGATCAATTCGCCGCGCAGGTTCACCAAAGCACCGCCCGAGTTGCCCGGATTGATCGACGCGTCCGTCTGAATGAAATCCTCGTAGCCTTCGATGCCGAGGCCGCTGCGGCCGAGCGCGCTGACGATACCGGACGTCACCGTTTGATCCAGCCCGAACGGATTGCCGATCGCGACGACGTAATCGCCGACACGCAGCCGCGCCGAATCGGCGAACGTGATCTGCGTCAGCTTGTCGGCGTCGACCTTCAATACCGCGAGGTCGACTTGTGCATCGGTGCCGATCAATTTCGCCGCCAGCGCGCGGCCGTCGGACAGCGTCACGGTGATTTCGTCGGCGCGGTCGACGACATGGTTGTTGGTGACGATGTAGCCGCGGCGCGCATCGACGATCACCCCCGAGCCGGCCGCTTGCGTGCGGCGATAGCGCTGCTGCTCTTCCGGAATGTTGAAGAAGCGCCGGAAGAACGGATCGTCCATCAGCGGATTGCGCACCTGCACCGTCGTGTACGTCGCGATGTTGACGACGGCCGGCGTCACTTGTTCGAGCATCGGCGCGAGGCTCGGCATGTCGCTGCTCGACGGCAGTGCGGCCGCGGCATCGGTGACGCAGAAGAGGTCGGCCACACAGAAGAGCGCGAGCCACAGTGTTTGGGAGATCCGCATCGATCGCGATCCTTCGTTTTGAATGTGAGCCGTCGACCGGCCGTTGATTGATCGGCGCGTCGGCTTCGCCCGCTGCGCCGACGCGTTTATCGCGGGCCGCCCGCGCGCGATTCGGCGCCGCTCTCACCGGCCGGGACCGGCCCGGCCGCGACGATCAGCACGAACGCGGCCGCGGAGAGTACCGCAAAGACCGAAAACGCGGCCAGATAGCCGCTCGTTGCGGTGATCGCGCCGAGCACGACCGGGCCGCTCGCGACCCCGAGCGTCGTGACCGCTTGGCTCGTCGAATAGATCCGCGGGTAATCCGTCACGCCGAACGCTTGCGCGAGGATCAGCGGCTGCATCATCAAGAGATTGCCGACGGTGAAGCCGAAGAGCCCGGCGCCGATCCACAGATGCCAGGCGTCGCTCGCGTGGCCGAGCACCAAAAAGCCGAGCAACTGACCGGCGACGTTCGCGAGCGCGAAGGCCTTGATCGGAATACGGCCGATCACGACGCCGCCGAGCAAGCGCCCGATCACGGACAACATCGCGAGCACCGATACCGCGAGCGACGCCTCGAGCGGCGACGCGATCGCGACACCGCGGTTGTACATGTGCGCGATGCCGCCGACCTGCGTACCGAGCACGAGCAAGTAGCCGGCCGTCAGGACGACGAAGAAGCGCGAACGCACCGCACGCGCGTATTCCGTCCCTGAACGCGCTTGAGACGTTGCGCCGCCGGACGATGTGTCGGGCGACGAA